>JBBKXD010000070.1:0-6140 GCA_037969295.1 Pyrinomonadaceae bacterium
CTCGATACGATCACCGCAGCGGCGGATAAGAATGCGGCAAAGGACTACACGAAATTTCTCGACAAGAATGGGCTCAGGGGCGCGAGGCTCGGGCTCGTGATGCAATTCACGACGCGGCCCGAGATCAAAGAATTCTATAAACCGTTTATCGACAAACTACGTGAAGCCGGTGCGACGCTTGTCGACGTCACCTTCACACCCGACTACAGCAAGATCGCCGACGATAGGACGAATGTCTTGAAGTACGAATTCAAGACCGATCTGAATAAATATCTCGCGGCACGCGGTGCGAAATACAAAACGCTCGAAGAGCTGATCAAATTTAACGAGGAGAACAAAGACCGAGAGCTCGTGAAATTCGGTCAGGAGCTTTTCATCGACTCGCAAAACAAAGGCGAGCTGAGTGATCCGGCATACGTCGACGCGCTTGCTCGCATCAAGAAAGCCACGCGCGAAGACGGCATCGATGCGGTCATCGCCAAAGATAATCTTGACGCATTAGTTGGGCCGACGACCGGCACGTCCTGGTCGATCGCGGCGGTTGCCGGGTATCCATATATCACGGTTCCAGTTGGGCTTCGCGAAAACGCAGCAGTGGGAATGTCGTTTTTCGGAAAGCCATTCACCGAGCCGCAACTGATCAAGTACGCCTACGCCTTTGAGCAAATGACAAAGGGGCGCGTCACGCCGCAATTCGTACCGGTTGCGCCGAAGCGAAACGGATAAAGCGATCATCACAAAACAGTTAGCCGGTTTCACGTAGATGATAATTTGACTTCCACTTGCGCTCACGCTGGGATATTATCCTTGTCACTTCCGCGAGATCTGGAGGATCGAAGATGACGAACCGCTTTAGCCGCTCGATTTTCGGATTTATCATAATCGTTACGCTAATGGCCGACACTGCCTACGCCGACACGTTCGAGTTTCTCTCTTTCACACCGCCTGCCGGCTGGGTGAAACAGGATTCGAATGAGGGAGTCGTGTATAAACGCGCGACGGGTGTCGGAGCCGTGAGTATCTACGCAAGTTATCCGACCAACGGTACCGCCGCGGAAGAATTCGCAAAGATCTGGCGTTCACGTCTCGGGTCGATCGTTCCGGGCGGAGCGCCGCAGCCAAAGATCGAGCGCGACGGTGATTATGCGGTTGCGATCGGCGGACAGCAGGTAAACGCGCAGGATGCCGTCGTCGCATTCTCGCTCGTGGCATTCGTCGGTCGCGGGCGTGCGATCGGATTGGTGACCGTCAGCGCCGGTGATGAGGTACAGCGTGAGATAACGACATTTCTCAACACCGTGTCGATCACATCGGGAGCGACGCCCGCCGCGAACATGGCGGATGCGTCAGCCGCAATCGAAGTCGACTTCGATGTACCGTCTGGTTACCTCGCCAAACGCGAAGCCGGGATGACCGTTCTTACACCGATCACGGCGAATGAACAGACGCCCTGCGCTTATGGGATCGCACCGACGCGTCGATCGAGTGGCAATCTTGAAGCGGATGCACGAGCCGCGCTCCTCGACGTGCTTCCCGGATGGCAGATAAAGAGTGAAAGTTACAACGCAATGCGCGGCACCTCGGCGGCGGGCTGGCCATACTATTGGTTTCGCACCGATGTCCATCGCCTTGTCGGAGCGAGCTATGAATACGCGGCGGCGATGACGATGGCGTTCCCCGGCGCCGCTGGAAGAGTGAATATAGTTTTCGGTTTCGGAAGCACGGCCCGATGCCTTTTGGACGATCATTCATTCGCGCGTCTGTTTCACGGCCTACGGCCTCGCGGTTGGACATCCGACGGCGGCAACGCGCTCGCAAAAGATATTCCGGGAATGTGGCGCAACAGCCAGAACGTCGGGATGGCACAGTACAAATTCTTGCCGAACGGACGATATGAATTTGGTATCGGTACCGTCACGCGTCTCGGGATCTTTGAGACGACGGCGTCGAGTGCATCAGATGGACGGTGGGAACTTCGAGGTTCGGAACTAATCGTTACGCCAAATGTGCGGGGCCGCTCCGCTTTGAGATATCGTGTTCGCGTTTACGACGAGTTTGTCTCAGGACGCTGGACGCGTGCCATGTCGCTGCTCGACGAGAGCGGGCGGCCCGCGCTCGAAGTGCAGTATATGCGTGTCGAGGATTTACGCTAAGCGAACTCGAGATTGATCTATTCAAGTAAATCTCAACCGATCATAAATATGATGATGCCGAAACTTGCGAGTAAAAAAGGAGAAGAGAAGAACATATGCGAATAGCGAAAGATGACGTGGACGTCAAAATGGAGATCCCGGGAGCAATTATCCGCCAGCAGACAGATTTCGGTGACGCCACCGGATTAGGCAAAATAAGCGGCGAGTATTTCACCCTCGCGACGGGCGTTGACACAACACCTTTGTTTCAAGGACTGGACGGGAATGCGTGCCATTGTCCGCACTGGGGCTATGTTCTAAAGGGAAAGATCACTACGACGAGTGCGGATGGGACTGAAGAAACGGTGACCACCGGCGATCTTTTTTACTGGCCGCCGGGACACAATGTTCGAGTCGACGATGACGCCGAGATAATAATGTTCAGCCCGCAAGCCGAGCACACCGTTGTGATCGATCATATGAAGCAAATGACGGGTGGCTAACGAGAGTTGATAAAGCCAGAGCTCTTGTTCTAACATCGCAAAAAAAAGGAGAACAGTATGCCCGACAACAAACCCGCTTACATCGCGCACTATGGCATCCGCGCCAAGCGTTTTAAGGAGATGGTGGATTGGTACTCGACGGTCTTTGGCGCTCGGGTCCAACACGAGAACGAATTTCTCGCGTTCATGACGTTTGACGATGAGCACCATCGTCTTGTCATCTTTGAGGACGCCGAGACGGTCGACAAACCCCCGACCGCCGCCGGCATCGATCACGTCGGTTACGGGCTTGCTAATTTTGGAGCTTTGGTCTCGACCTACGAAAGATTGAAGGGATCGGGGATCACCCCTTTCTTGCCGCTGAATCACAAGTTTACGACCTCGCTTTATTATCACGACCCGGACGGTAACGAGGTCGAATTGAGCGTCGACAACTTTCCGACCAAGGACGAGTGCAACGCATTCATCACGAGCGGCCGCATGGACGAGATCGGCAGGCCGCCATTCGGCTGCAGCTTCGATCCTGAAGAACTGTCTCGCCAATATCACGCCGGCGTACCGGATGCCGAGCTTGCGCGGATCGGTGTGCCGGATTGAATCGAGCATGGTGAGGAGCGACCAATGATCACGAACTATTCGGAGTTTTGGGACTTTTATGTGCAGGAGCATTCCAAGCCCATGACCCGCGCCCTGCATTTCATCGGCACGTCGCTCGGAATAGTATTGCTTGTGTGGTTCATCGCTACTGGCCGCTGGTATTTCTTTCCAGCCTTCTTCGTCGTGGGCTATGCCTTCGCGTGGTTTGCGCATTTCGTTGTCGAGAAAAACAAACCCGCAAGCTTTAAATATCCGCTCTGGTCATTCATCAGCGATTTCAAAATGATGTGGTACATGGTCACCGGACGGATGAAACGCGAGGTCGAACGCGTGCTAAGCAAAAACTAGCCACAGAGTACACAGAGATTGCTTTGGCAGATTCGAAGGCCGAAGGACGGCAGGTCGAAGAAGTCTTCTCTCGGTGTGCTCTGTGGCTAACTTTCTATCTTCTTCGAGATCAACTCCAGCGAACGATCGTAGCGGTACGAGATGTTGAAGTGCCCGTCGTCGAATTCTTCGTGAATGTGCGGAATCCCGAGCTCGGTTAATTTCCTGCTCAGGATCTTCGCCCCGATATCCAACGCAAACTCATCACGCGTGCCGGCATCGATGTAAAGCAACTTCAGCGAGCGCAAGTTGTCCGCATACTTTTCCGCCAGCCGCACCGGATCGTGCTCGAGCCAACGGTCCCAAACATCTTTGCGGATCTCACCCGTCTCGAGATCGAAAGGCATGTCGATCTCAGCTCCGTTCGATGAGTAGCATGCGGCCATCCCGATCGTATTGAGCGCCGCATGATCGTCCTTTCCCTGTTTCTCCGTCGCCCAAAATTCCTTTATGAATTTTTTCGGGTCGGATTTGATCGTGCGAAACGCTTTTGGGAAGTCCATCGGGTAGCAATACTCGAAATAAGCGTCGCCGGCGGTCGAGCAGACGAGCCCGAAAATATCTGCGTGACGGAGCCCCATTATCAGCGAGCCGTATCCGCCCGACGACTTGCCCATCACGGCGCGCGAGTCGCGATCGGCGATCGTGCGAAATTCCGTGTCGACGAACGTGACGATCTCATGGGTCAGGTAATCTTCATACCGACCCGTTGCTGTCGAGTTGATATATTGCGATCCGCCATAACGGGTGAAGCAATCCGGCATAACGAGGATCATTGGCTTGACCGTTCCTGCCGCGATTAGCTTGTCCATTCGTTCGGCGAGATTCGGCGTGAACGCATTGTCGTTGAGCAGCATCTTGCCGCGCCCTGTAAAGCCGGTCAGGCAGTAAACACTTGGATAGCGCTGGTCGCCGTTGCGATAACCCGGCGGTAGATACACAAACAGATCACGGACGTGCGGGTCGCCGAGTGGGTTGTCTCTCAGTACTTCGCTGTCATGGCGGATGTTGACCACGGTTCCTGGGTCGGTTGCATTCATATTGGGAAAGATTATGATGAAACAGGAAGAAAGACGAGCGGTTGTGAGTGTGTAATTGAGTTTGTTCTCGACATTTCTTTGAACGCGGATTGTCCGGATTTGGCGGATGATACGGATATTAATTCTTTATCCGCCCTGATCCGCCGCATCCGCGGCATCTGCGGTTAAGCAAGATTGGTCAAATGGACTTCGTGCTATTTCAAGCAATGGTGACTGAAATCATAAATCCCAATGCGTTGAATTCGACGATCGAATTCCTGACGGCAATGGTCACGCCGACGCTGTTAATCTCGGCGACGGGCTCGCTTGTGCTCTCGACATCGACGAGGCTCGGACGCGTGATCGACCGTGTCCGCGATCTCGAGCAGAGGCTCAGCGAACTGATCCTGGTCGAGGACAAAAAAAACACTCCGCTGTATGAAAAGCGTGTCGATACGGTCGTCAATCTTCTGGATAAGGTAACGAGCCGTGCGCGTTTGCTTCAACAGGCGATGGGTGCTTTTTATTACGGCCTCGGATTTTTCGTTCTGACCAGCGTGACGATCGCCATCGCGGCTTTTTTTAACGCGTATCGGTGGGTACCGATACCGGTCGGGATAATCGGCATCATGTTCTTGTTCTACGGGAGCCTTTTGATGCTTCGCGAGACCTGGATGGCGACCGCGACGGTTAATGCCGAAATGGATTTTACATGGGCCCTCGCGAACACCGTCGCACCGAAAGAGGTCATCGACAAATACACGTATAACGCACATGGAAAACGTCGTCTTAGACGCAAGGTCCTCGAAACTCTCGAAGAAGAGGCAGCTCGAAAAGCAGGTTGAGGCGCTCGAACGTATGCTCGCGTCGTGTACCGTATGTCCGAAAGACTGCGGAAACGATCGGCTGAAGGACGAGATCGCCGCGTGCTATTCGGGCCGTTTGCCCATCGTCTCGAGCTATACGGCGCATTTTGGCGAAGAGCCGTGCCTGTCCGGAACACGTGGCGCGGGAAACATTTTCTTTGGCAACTGCAATCTTCGCTGCGTCTATTGCCAGAATTATCAGATCTCGCAGACGTGGAAAGAGCAACGAAAGAATGAAGTGACGCACGAGCGTCTGGCCGAAATGATGCTCGAACTGCAGGAACGCGGCTGTCACAACATCGGGTTTGTCTCGCCGACGCATTTTGCACCGCAGATGGCGCGGGCAATATTGATGGCGGTAGAAAACGGCCTGCGGTTGCCGATCGTCTACAACACGAACGCGTACGATTCGGTCGAGGTGTTGAAGCTGCTTGATGGTATCGTCGACATTTATCTTCCGGATCTGAAGTACGCCGATTCCGACGCCGGATTTCAATATTCGAAAGTACGCGATTACAGGGAACATGCACGCACCGCCATCAAAGAAATGCACCGGCAGATGGGCGATGAGCTTGTATTTGACGGCGAGGGTTTGCTGCAGCAAGGATTGATGATCCGTCTGCTTGTACTGCCGAA
>JBBKXD010000071.1:0-4712 GCA_037969295.1 Pyrinomonadaceae bacterium
GGCGACGCCGACAGCGATTACGATCCGGCCACGCTGGATCCGGGAAGCTCGTCCTCGGATCAATCCATAAGCGAATCGCCCGCCGAAGGCCAGACAGAAGATGTTCGGCAATCGGATGCGTCTGACAACGACGATACTTTTCCGGCCGGATCCCGGCTCGACACGCTTAAATATTCCTGGGCGAAGAAAGCCTTTGGCGAGGCGGTGAAAGCAAGCCCGGCGAATACCGGAATCATCGTGTTATACGTCGATGAGAATTACTACGATGTCGCGCGGCTGATGAGTTTCGTCGAAGGGGGCCGCGACCGGATCGCCGAAATGTCCGCTGTCGGCGGCGAGCGGATCCAGGTAGTCTTCGGCGGATACCGTGCCGTTCCGCAAGTTGAATTATGGGTGGTTCCCCAAGGCGGCCCGATGCCGGAATTCAAAACGGATGACAGATCGAAACCGGGCGAAACCGAAAAATAAGAACAGTATGCTGAAACTCTATCGGGCCGCGTGAAGTATCACGCGGCTCTTCTTTTTTCGCTGTGGTAACATTTTCGCTTGAATACAGATCAAATAAATATGAACGACGTCGATATCGATCTGCCTAATGCAAAACTTGCTTATAGCATCATTCAGTCGCTACTCGACGGGCATGAAGCTCTCTCCGATCTGCTCGTCCTGATGTCGCACGCACTCGATGAAGACACTTTGAAAGCGCTTACTGCGACAAACGAGTGGGAGAAGTATTTGGAGTCGAAACGGAACCTTGAAAACGCAAAGGCGCAGATCGAGAAATTCACCGAGGCGTTGAAGAAACTTGAAAATGCTTGATCTGATCATAATCGGCGCGGGGCCGGCGGGAATCTCCGCCGCTTTCGAAGCTAAAAAACACAACCTAAGTTACGTTGTCATCGAAAAGGGGCTGATCGGAAACACTATCTACAGCTATCCGGTCGGACTGACAGTGTTTTCAACGACAAATGAGCTCGAGTTTGAGCCAGGCGGTCTCGATCCGGCTCGCGAGAAACCGACCCGCGAAGAACTCTTGTCTTACTACGTCAGGTTCGTCCTGGACAATGAGTTGAATGTCCAGACGGAAGAGACGGTTCAAGAAGTGCGGAGTGCGGAGTCCGGAGTGCGGAGTGAAGATGCGAAGCCCGAGCCGTCATTCGAAGTGACAACCGACAAGGCGTCATATTCAACTAAGGCCGTTCTCTTCGCGATGGGTGCGATGGACTATCCGCGAAAGCTCAACGTACCCGGCGAAGATCTCCCAAAGGTATATGACCATTTTCGCGAGACCTATCCGTGGGTTAAGAAGCGTGCGCTGATCGTTGGTGGCGGCAACTCAGCCGGCGAAGCGGCGCTGTTTCTCGCGGGTGAAGGAGCCGACACGACGCTCGCGATCTTTCGCGGCGATTGGGAGAACAACGATCCGAAGCAGGGATGTATTAAATATTGGGTAAAACAGCCGCTCGAGGACGAGTTGCAGAAGCACTGCCTCAAGTTGTTCTTTCTCGGCAAGGTGCTCGAGATCACGGAGGATGACGTCATTCTTGAGAATGAGAATGGCGCCCGAGATGTCCTGCCCAACGACGTTGTTTTCATATTGATCGGTGCCGATGCGGACCTGACGATATTGAAGAACCTTGGAGTCGAAACGACGGCTGGTGGAAAGTACGGTGAGGTACCGGTCTACGACGAGGAAACATTCGAAACGAATATTCCCGGGGTTTATGTTGCCGGCCACTTCACCAACCAGCGCCATATCAAGGGAGCGATCGACGCATCAAAGGCGCTTGTTCCGCGGTTGGCGGAGAAGCCGAAAACCAGAACGTCAGAACCCGAAGCGGTGGCGGGTGGATAGTGAAAAAAACTCCTTTCCTGGATAGGAGGGGTGGCAGCCGCTTCGGCTGACCGGGGTGGTAGATCGACCAAAATCTGATTCATTTATCTACCACCCCGCCTCGCAAAGCCTCGGCTCCCCTCTTGGACAGGAGGGGAGCTTCTTATTCGAGATGCTGCGATACCTGCTTACTGTCCTTCCTTCTTAGTTCTTACAAACACTTTCTGGTTTTGGAATTTCTCCGCGATGTTTGCCGGGTTCAGGTCATAGTTCGTGACGTCGAACACTTCGTTGGTTTGACCGGCAACGGACCTCGTCCATTTATACGGGAGCTGCACCCCGTTGACACTTCGATAATCGGCGAACCTAACCTGGACCTCCGCTGCTTCAGGACCTTCCATCTTGCGACTGAACGTCACCTTTTCTTTCATAGCGTCCGCCGCGGCGCTATTCGGCTCCCTCGTACGCACGAACATGACGTTCGGCATCGCGTGTCCCTTATAGCTGACCATCACGGGAAGACTTGACGCCTTCGATAGATAGAGCTTGATACTAGATCCGCCAAATTCCGCATTCACAACGTTACAAGTCGTACCATCGACGTCACTCTCACCGACGAACGTATAGCTCACGTCCATTCCTTCGGGGGCAGTCAGCAACAGCGACAGCGCGGTCCGAAGAAGTTCATTCTGTCGATGCTCGGCATGCTCGCCGCCTTTCTCCGGGCCGACTATGATCTTTTCGATCTCCGCGCCATCACCCTTGCGCACGATCACCTTCTTTCCGTCTGATGTCGCGAACTCGCCGCCCTCGCCCTGGGTGACGATCTTTTCAATTTCCCCATTTCCACCGTCAATTTTTCTGACGATGATCTTCTTTCCGCCTGGCCCTTCACTCATAGCTTCTGCGTGACCTTCGCCACGCATTATGATCACGTCGTGCTTCTCGCTCGTGAGGCCGTCACCGCCCGGTCCGTCGTTTCGGCCGATCTTCACCATTTTCGAAAGTTTGTCGGGAAGCTGCATTGCGATCTCGGTTTCGCCTTGCTCGTTTCGCGCCGTTCCGTTGACCTTCAGCGTTACGGTCGTGTTCCCCTTAATAATCATGCTGCGCACTTCGGCGATCGATTGTTCGCCGCCGATCGCCAGGCGTGCCTGTCTTATGAGTGCCAATGCCTTCTCGTCGGATTTAAAAGTTGCTCCGGCCTTTTCGACCAGCGCGCCGAGACCGACACAAAATACGGTCACGCCCAAAACTGAAACGATAAATTTTTTCATTATTTGCCTCCGGCTAATAAAATCTTGGTTCTGCCGAACGAGTTTGGTTAGATCAAACACCTTTAGGAGGATCATTTGAAAAAAGACATCTCTCGTCCGGCAGGTTTGATTATCCGCGCCTCGCGAGTACCAATGGTTAAGCTGACGCAAAGAATTTGTTAAGAATGTAAAATGTACTCCAAAACGATAGACAAGCGAAAATTGAAAATGGACAATGTCTTCGGACCGAGTTCTCCGCGGCATCGATCCGTAATTTTCTGCTTTTGGTTGAATTAGATGAAGCGTTCCTGGTTTTCAATCCTAGCCACAGTCGGTGTGATGGTGTTGCTCACACTCTTTCTGGGGCTGCAGTACAAGTGGCTTTCCGAGGTGACCGAAGCCGGGCGCGAACGGATGCAGAAACGCGTCGAGGCGGACACTACAAGGCTTGCCGAGGATTTTAACCGGGAGATGCAGGCCGCCTATTACAATTTTCAAACCGATGCCGATGTTTGGAAGACCTCGAACTGGAGCGAGTTTAACGAGCGGTACGATTTTTGGAAGGGACGAACCAAGTATCCCGCATTGATCCGCGATATTTATTTCGTCGGCAAGCGCAGTGAGATCAAGCCCTTGAGATACGATGCCGAGAAACGATCGTTCGAAACTTCTGCGACAAGCGCCGACCTCAAGAACCTCATCGCCCAGTTTACCGACGACAAGAATTTTCAACCCGTCTACAAAGACGCCTATGCGATGGTCGTTCCGGTCTACGAAGGCGAAGGTAGGATCGAGCACGTCGTTCTAAGGGGGACGCAGCAGGGTCCCGCTCCGATGATGCGAATGCCGGAAAAATTCGGGTGGATCGTCGTCCTGCTCGATGAATCGATCATCAAGACCCGGATCCTCCCCGAACTAGCCTCGAAATATTTTCCAGACGGCGATTATAGGATCGCAGTCCTCGACAAAGTCGAGGAACCGATATTTGCGTCGGGCGAGATTTCTACTGAGGGCGACGCGTCGGCGGCGATGTTCGATCTTTCGCCCGACAATCTTTTGTTTTTCGCGAACCGTGACGCACTGCCGCGAAGCGGCGAACAGCACAAGCGAACGATCGTTGTGAATGAACGAGTCGAAAGCCCTACCTTTAATACCCAGGCAAATGACGACAAGACCGGCACGTTCAAGATAGAAATGCAGCGGCCGGGCGACAAGGGAAAGCCGCGAACGGCGATGTTCGCGCGAAGCGAAGGGACCGGCGACGATCCCTGGACGCTTCGCGTTCAGCACAACGCCGGTTCTATCGGAGCGTTTTCGACGAACGAACGAAATAAGAGTTTCGCGATCGGTTTGGGCGTTTACTTTCTTTTGGTCGGAGGAATAATGGCGATCGTTCTTTCGGCGATGCGCTCGCGCCGGTTTGCCCAGCGCCAGATCGATTTTGTTTCAAGTGTCTCACACGAGTTCCGCACGCCTCTCGCTGTAATTTATTCGGCCGGAGAAAATTTGGCCGATGGTGTGGCTAACGAAGGCGGCCAGATAGCTCGGTACGGCGCGCTGATAAAGGGCGAAGGTAAGAAACTTGCAGGTATGGTCGAACAGATCCTTGAGTTTGCCGGAGC
>JBBKXD010000072.1:0-3179 GCA_037969295.1 Pyrinomonadaceae bacterium
CGATCGACGGCGGGTCTTCTCGCACTCCAGTTCGGAGCATCGACAGACAAGGCTGTCCAAGGCGATTACACCGGCGACGGAAAAGCCGATGTCGCGATCTGGCGCCCGTCGACGGGCGAGTGGTTCATTGTGAGAAGTGAAGATTTTTCGTTCTATGGATTTCCGTTCGGCACGAATGGCGACATGCCGTCTCCCGGCGATTACGACGGCGACGGAAAGTTCGATCCGACGGTGTTCCGCCCATCGAGTGCGACGTGGTTTATCGCAAGAACTACTGCCGGGACACAGATCGTTCAGTTTGGTGCAACCGGCGATAGACCATTACCGAACGCGTTTGTACCCTAAGGTCTCGGTGGTGCTGATATCAATTTTGGATTTTGGATTTTGGATCGTGCGGATCGGACTTATTCTTTTTAGATCCGTTTAGTTCGTTCCAATCCGCACGGATTGCGGAACTGACCAGAACCAACACACCCGCTACCGCGGGTGGTGGTGACAAGAAGACTACGGATTGCGGGTTTCTGAATCCTGATTTCTGATCTCGCCTATCGAGCCTCACGCTTCGATTCGATCCGGCGAACCTCTTTCTCGAAGTCGCTTTCGAATTCGCGATCCTGTACAACACGAAACTTTTTATACTCGCCCTCGGCCAGGTTTTTGGCCACCTCGTGTGAGACGTTTCCCGCGTCTTTCAAAACTTCGTACTCATTGAATTTTAAAAACGCGTCGAGACGCTCGGCCCATTCGGACATCTTCATCGGTATCTGGCGAGCAGCCTGGTTCTCGGCGTAGTCGAGATACATCGTAACGATGCGTTCAAGCTGCTTGATCTCGCCCTCGATCAGATAGTTCTTCGCAACCGAGACGTCCGACTTAAGGATTTTTCCTTTTGGTGCATTCTTCCAGTTAGTTAACCCCATCGACGGCTTCGAGGCGTCCGATCGTTCGGCGACGATCTCCGCAGCCGTTTTTCCCGTCACAGCCCAGTGGAGTTTGTTTTGTACCGTCTTAAAGAACGTCTTTGTGATCTCGGCAGACGCGTCGTAATCGATGCTGCACTGTTCGTAGATGTCTGTGATCTTGAGATAAAAGCGACGTTCGCTGGCTCGGATCTCGCGAATGCGCTCGAGCAGCTCATCGAAGTAATCGCGCCCAAAACGTTTGTTAAGCTTTAGTCGTTCATCGTCCAGCACGAAGCCTTTTGTTATGAACTCGCGAAGAGCTTGAGTCGCCCAGATCCGAAATCGCGTCGCCTGCGTGCTGTTGACGCGGTAGCCGACCGAGATAATGGTATCGAGATTGTAGAACTCTATGTCACGGGCAACGTCGCGATTGCCTTCGCGTTGAACTATCCGGATTTTCCGGATAGTTCCCGTTTCATTCAATTCGCCGGAGGCATAAATGCTTTGGAGGTGTTCGTTTACCGTTCGGACATCAACTCCGAAAAGCTCGGCCATCCGTTTTTGCGACAGCCAAAACGTCTCGTCTTCGTAACGAACCTCGACCCGGACGGAACCTTCTTCCGTACGATAGAGAATTAGATCGCCTTCAGGGGATGTGGGACTTTCGACCATAACTAAACAATATGATGGGCGCCGAGAATTATACGCCAAGCCCGGAATAGGTTGTAGCCCGCCTGTCGGATTGCATATTGCGGATTGCGGATTGCGGATTTCTGAACTCTGCCATCCGCTTACTGCTTACTGCCTTTTGCCTTCTGCCTTCCGCCTTCTGCCTTCCGCTTTCTGCCTTTTGCCTTCTGAATTCGGATTTCTCGAACTCTGACATAAGATATTTCCCGGAACAAAGTTGCGCTTGCATCCGTAAGCTCAGCAGTCGACAATTCCATTCGGGTCCATTCCCTTAATTTCACCGGAGAGAAAATCACAAATGAAAACCGCAAGGCTGATCGCATTATTTATTGTTACCTTCGTTGCCGCGACGAACGCGTTTGCACAACAGACGTCGCAGAAGATCGACGAGTTGATGAAGCAGTATTACGACTACGGGCAATTTAACGGGTCAGTGCTGGTCGCTGAAAAGGGGAAGGTGATCTACGAGAAAGGGTTTGGGATGGCGAATATGGAATGGGCGATCGCGAACCGGCCGGATACGAAATTTCGCATCGGGTCCGTGACGAAGCAATTTACCGCCGCGCTCGTTTTGCAGCTTGTCGAGGAAGGCAAGATCAAGCTCGACGGCAAGATCACCGATTACCTGACCGACTATCGAAAGGACACGGGCGACAAGATCACCATTCATCAGCTTCTGAATCACACGTCCGGTATCCCGAGCTATACGAGCCGGCCCGATTTTTTCTCCGACATCAGCCGCAATCCCTACACAGTCCCGGATTTCGTCAAAAAGTTTGCAAGCGGCGACCTCGAATTCGAGCCGGGCTCGAAGTTCAACTACAACAATTCGGGTTATTCGCTGCTGGGGGCAATTATCGAAAAGGTCACCGGCAAATCTTACGAAACGGTTTTGGCGGAGCGCATCCTGAAACCGCTCGGGATGACAAACTCGGGTTACGATCATCACGCGACGTTGATCGAGCATCGTGCGAGCGGTTATCGAAAAACGCCGGCGGGTTATGTGAACGCGCCGTATCTGGATATGTCGCTGCCGTACGCGGCGGGTTCGATGTACTCGACCGTCGGAGACCTTTGGAAGTGGGACCAGGCGCTGCAAGAAGGCAAAATTATTTCGGCCGAGAGCAAGCGGCTGATGTTTACGCCCGGGCTTTCGGATTACGGTTACGGGATCGCCATCGTGGACCGGCCGGTTGGAAAGACGGACCAGAAGATCAAGATCATGGGGCACGGCGGCGGCATCAACGGTTTCAACTCTCTGCTGTCGCGGGCGGTCGATAAACGGCAAACCGTGATCATTCTCGATAACGTCGGCCTCGGGCAGCGTCATCAGGCGATCACTAATTCGATAATCGGCATCCTCAACGGACAGCCGATCGAACCGCCGAAACGGTCGATCGCTGAAAGGCTCTACAAGACGGCGACGGAAAAAGATGTAGCATCGCTCATCGCCGAATACCGAAAGCTGAAAGCGGAAAATTCCGCGACGATGGATTTCTCCGAGGGTGAGTTGAATGCGCTCGGATATCAGCTCATGGGCATGAAACGGACGAAGGACGCGATCGAGATCTTTAAGCTCAACGTCGA
>JBBKXD010000073.1:0-4885 GCA_037969295.1 Pyrinomonadaceae bacterium
GGCCTGCCCAAACACGTTCTCGACAACGATGCCGAGAGTTGTCTGACGATTCCAATGCCAAACAAAAATGTCCGAAGCTTGAATCTTTCAACCAGCGTCGGCGTCGTGCTCTATGAAGCGATCCGGCAGACAGGGCTCGATCCTGTCTAACCTCGATTTTTACAGGCTTTTCCCAATTTTACGGGCATCTCTTGACCATAATTTTTCGTCCAATCACTGTCATTATTGTGACGAAGTTTGTGGGGAGGTACCCAATCATGAAATTAATAAAAATGTTTTTGGCAGTGAGTTTGTTTTTGGTGACAGCATCGCTTATTCCCGCGGATGCGCAGACCTTTACGTCGGCAGGATCAACACGGGTGATGGAAGATCAAGTGCGGAAAAAGATCCTTATGCTTCCGCGTTATGAGATCTTCGACGCCATCGGCTATCAGGTAAAGGGCGATACCGTAATACTGGACGGAAAGGTTCGGAATGCGGTCAATCGAAAGGACGCCGAACGTTCGGTTGCGAAAATAGACGGCGTGAAACGGGTCGTAAATAACATTGAGGTGCTTCCGCTCGGAGGCTTTGACGATTCGATCCGGGTTCGGCTGTATCGAACGCTCGCACGAAGCGGCGGGCTGTCAAGATATCTGTGGCCGAACAGTCCGTCGGTGCGTTTGATCGTAGACGGAGGACACGTTTCGCTCGAAGGCTATGTTTCGAATCGAGGTGATTACAACACCATGAACATCCTTGCACACGGAGTTTCCGGTGTATTCAGCGTGGACAACAACCTCGTGATCGACAAAGAACGTGTGAGGTAATCCGGGGCGAATGAATTTCGAAGGGTCGGGCAGAAGTGTCCGGCCCTTTTGTCTTTGTACGCTCAATCGGTCATTATATTTGTTTGCCTACGGGCCTGGAATCACAACAATGGTAAGCACAGACAAGATCAGAAACATAGCAATCATCGCCCACGTCGATCACGGCAAGACCACCCTGGTCGATGCGATGCTCCAACAATCGGGAACATATCGTGAGAACGAAGCGGTCGTCGAACGCGTCATGGACTCGATGGACCTCGAACGAGAGCGCGGCATCACGATCATGGCGAAGAATACTTCGGTCCAGTACGGCGACTACAAGATCAACATCGTCGACACTCCGGGCCACGCCGATTTCGGAGGTGAGGTCGAACGCGTTCTGAAAATGGTGGATGGCATCGTACTGCTCGTCGATTCCGCTGAAGGATGCCTGCCGCAAACGCGTTTCGTGCTGCGCAAAGCACTCGAACTGAAATTACCCGCAATCGCGTTGGTCAACAAGATCGATCGCCAGGATGCTCGTCCCGAAGAGGTCGTCGACGAGATCTACGATCTTTTCATCGATCTCGGTGCGAACGATCAGCAGATCGAGTTCCCGATTCTTTACGCGATCTCTCGCGACGGTATAGCGAAAAAGGAACTTGCCGACGAATCGAAAAGCCTCAAGCCTCTGTTCGATCAGATACTCGAAACCATCCCCGCGCCGCACGCGATACGGACCGACTCGCTGCAGCTGCTGGTCGCAAATATTGACTACAACCCGTTTGTCGGACGTCTCGCCATCGGTCGCATTTTCTCGGGCGAAATTTCGAAAAATCAGGAAGTGATCGTCGCGAAGATCGATGGATCGACGCAAAAGACACGCGTCAAGGAACTGTTTGTTTTCGAGGGACTCGATCGCACGCCGGTCGATAAAGCAGGCGTCGGCGAGATCGTCGCGCTTGCCGGATTTGACGATATCAATATCGGCGAAACGATCACGCTCGTCGAAAATCCGCGGCCACTGCCGGTGATCGCCGTTGACGAGCCTACGATCTCGATGATCTTCAGCGTCAACAACTCCCCGTTTTCGGGGATCGACGGAAAATTCGTAACGTCGCGGCAGATCAAAGACCGTCTCGACCGCGAATTACTGGGCAACGTCGCTCTCCGGATAACGCAGGACGAGATCGCGTCCGAACAGTTCAAGGTTTCGGGCCGTGGCGAGCTTCAGCTCGCAATTTTGATCGAGATGATGCGTCGCGAAGGCTATGAGGTTCAAGTCGCGAAACCTCAGGTCATCACCAAGAAGGACGAAAAGACCGGCGAGATGCTCGAGCCGATCGAACAGGTCGTGATCGACGTGCCGGAGGAATTCATCGGCGTCGTCACCGAAGCGCTCGGCCGACGTAAGGGCCAGATGACGAAGATGATCAACAACGGATCGGGCCGCGTGCGGCTCGAATACGAAGTCCCTTCGCGTGGGTTGATCGGATTTCGCGGCGAGTTCCTGACTGAAACCAAGGGCACCGGTTTGCTCAACACTCTGTTTCTGCGATTCGATAAATGGCAGGGCGAGATGAAGGGCCGCGCGACCGGCTCTCTCGTCTCCGATCGAATGGGCGAAACGAACACTTACGCCCTCTATAACTTGCAGGAACGCGGAACCCTGTTTACAAAACCGCAGGTCAAGGTTTACGAAGGAATGATCGTCGGTGAGAATGCACGCGCCGTCGATCTGGACGTGAATCCGATCAAGGAAAAGAAACTCTCCAACATGCGAACGACGAGCGCCGACGAGGCAATGCGGCTCGTGCCGGTGCGTGAGATGTCGCTCGAACGCGCTCTCGAGTTCATCGCCGACGATGAGTTGATCGAAGTGACTCCGAAGTCGATCCGTCTGCGTAAGCGCGTGTTGAAAGCTAACGAGAGACCAAAGAAGTAGCAGAGGCACCCCTACCCGAATAATACGGAAGATGAAGGACGCGAATGGTATTGTTCCCTTTCGCGTCTTTTCGCGTTTTTCGCGGGTGACTTCTCCGCGGCTTGACACAGATTGCCGATGGCGGCGGTATCGTGCGGAGGTCCTTACGCGACAGTCGCTGGATTGCTCTTGCGCTTCCGTGCCGTAATATTCTGATACCCGCCGCAGGTAAAATTGGCCTGCGGCGGAGGCTAATGCCCGCACAATCCGCAGAGCTGAAATTGCGCGCCGCCGTGGTTCGTTCTACGATTTATTCGCAAATCCGAAATTTCGCAGATATGTATGACAGCAGGTAAGTAATTCGACTCCTGCTTCGAGCGATCGCCGGCTTGTAAACGAGGCGAGAGAGGAGAGGCAGATATGAAGATTGCGATGATCATAGTTCGCACGTTGATGGGACTGATGTTTTTGTTGGGGTCGATCGTGTTTTTTCTAAATTTGTTGCCGCCGCCTGAGCTTTCTGGCCCGATGAAAACCTTTAACGAAGGTCTTGCGGCTTCGGGGTATTTCTTCACACTATTAAAGGCCACCGAACTTGTTTGCGGGCTGCTTCTTGTGACCGGTCGGTTTGTTCCCCTCGCTTTGGTGATCCTCTCGCCGATCATTGTGAACATTTTCTTTGTCCACTTGTTGCTCGAAAGAACGGGACTTCCGGTTGCGATCTTCCTCGTACTGGCAAATATTTTTCTCGCCTATTATTATCGCGACGCATTCAAGGCACTGCTGACGCCGAATCAAACGCCCCTAGCGTAAGGCGTTGATATGTCGGAATATTCGGAAAAGCTCGCGCCCGGGAGCTGTGCCGACATTGTAAAGTTAACTCCCTCGATCATGTACGACGAGAAGTTTAGATTCTAATGCCCGATGCAATATCACCACCCGTAGGAGAATTGGACGACGTTATTCCCCCGCCGCCGGATAAGAAATCGCGATATGACCGTTCGATCGTCGAAGGTCCACTCGGCCCCGCGGTCTGGAAGATCGCGTGGCCTACAATGCTTACGAATGCGATTGGCGGTCTTCAGGGAATGGTCGACCACGCGCTGGTCGGAAATCTAATCGGCGCCAGGGCGAATGCAGCTATCGGTGTAAGCATCCAACTCTGGATCGTGGTGATCGTGTTTATCTCCTCGATCTTTATCGGGATGAGCGTCATGGTCGCCCGTTTCGCCGGATCCAACCAGGAAGAAAAAGTAAACCGGACCGTTTACCAGGCATTCCTAACAGCCATTTTTATGTCGTTCGGCATACTGGCGCCGGTTGGCTATTTCGCTGCCCCTTATCTTCTTGACCTTGTAAACGCCGCTCCCGAAGTACAAACCGAAGCGCTTCCCTTCCTTCGGATCATGTATGTATTCAGTGGCGGAATGCTGATCTTCTTCATGCTCGGTGGCGCTCTGCGTTCTGCGGGTGATGCTCGCACGCCGATGGTCCTGGGCATCGTAATGACTGTCCTCAACCTGATCCTCAACATCGTCTTGATCCGAGGTCTCGGGCCGATCCCCGCATTCGGCACGACAGGATCGGCGATGGGTACCTGTATCGCCTCGGGCTCAGTATCGCTCTATGCGTTGTGGAAATTGTGGCGAGGCGGTTGGGTCGTATCCTTCCCGCGCGGTGGAAGCTATGCCCCGGACTGGGGCGTAATAAAGAAGCTTTTCAAGTTCGGTCTACCGGCGGGGATCCAGGGCATTGCCATGAATATCGGCGGCGTCCTGCTTCTCTCGTTCATCGGCTCGCTCGCCCAGAGTGCGGCCGCTCAAGCCGCCTACGCCGTGTCGTATGTTCAACTGTTCTCACTGATCACATGGACATCGATGGGTCTCATGGGCGCGGCCGCCTCGGTTGCCGGACAGAATCTTGGCGCGGGAAATCCGGATAGAGCAAAGGCTGCGGTTCACGCTGCGGCGAGATTCGGAATGTTGGGAGCCGCTTTCATTGGATTCTTTTTCTTCTTTTTTCCGGCGCAGCTGCTCGCGATCTTTGGTTTGGTCGATCCCGCCGTCGTCGAGATTGGGACCGGTCTCCTTCGAGTACTTGCCGTCTCAGGCATTTTTGTTTCCGTCGCTTTGACATACACAGGCGGACTCCAGGGAACAGGTGACACGAAGAG
>JBBKXD010000074.1:0-4946 GCA_037969295.1 Pyrinomonadaceae bacterium
AAATAAAGCGGCCAAAATTGTCGCGACCGCGCAGATATTCTTCCCACGCTTCGGCGTTGTCGGTCATGCGGCGGCCGAGTTTTTCCTGTTCATGATCTGACAGTTCGAGACGAAGTCCCTCGAGAATGCGTTGGGCGATCCCGTCCTGAAGCGTCAGGATGTCACTGCCTTCGGCGTCGACGCGATCGCTCCACAGAATTTCGCCGGTCAGGACATCAAGCAGTTGTGCGGTGACACGAAGTTTGTCGCCGCTTCGAAGAAAACCGGCCGACAGAACGGCATGGACCCGAAGCTCGCGTCCGGCTTCTCGTGGATCGATCTCTTTTCCCTGATACTTTGCGATGACTGAGCTTGGACGCACGATCAGGGAACGGAGCTGAGCGAGCTCGGTGATAACGGCATCGGCAAGAGCAAACTCATAGAAATTGGAAGCTGCCTCGCCGCTCAGATTCGTGAACGGCAGGATCGCGACGCTTTTCTTTTCTGTGCCGGTCGAAGTGACGGTCATGTCCGGAGCCATCGAAGGAGCATTCGAAACCGACGGCGTTAATGCCGACGACGTCGATTCCGGTGTCGATTTTCCGGTCAACCAATTCACTGCACGCTTCAACACGCTACCGTCGAGATGACTTGGCCTGAAGGTGTCGCCCGACATCAGCTGCGCACCGGCAATTTCCTGGAGTACGTCACGAAGATCGTCACGCATTTGCGAGATCTTTTGATACCGGTGCTTAGGCTCTTTCTGCAGTGCCTTATCGACGATGGCCTGCAAACCGGCGGGCAGCGGATCGCGTCGCATTTCGGCGATCGGTTTCGGCGTACCGTAAAGAACCTGATGGCGAACGTCGATGACCGTCTTTCCCTGAAACGCCCAAATGCCGGTCAGCATCTCGTATATAAGAACGCCGGTTGAAAAAATGTCCGAACGCTCGTCGGCGCGTTCGCCCTTTGCCTGTTCGGGGGCGGCGTAGGTGGCGGTGCCGTAGGGAATTCCAAGTTCGGTTATTTCGGTTCTATCGTGTCCGCGATGTTCGTCTGCCTTTTCGTCTTCAAGAAGCTTTGCGAGCCCGAAGTCCAAAATCTTCGCCTGGCCGGTAGAGGTGACCATGATGTTCCCGGCCTTGATGTCGCGGTGGATGATATTTTTCGAATGAGCGTACGCGAGAGCATCCGTCACCTGGATGGCGATCGAAAGCGCGCTCCGCAACTCCAGCGGCCGCCCGCTGACGAGCTGTCGAACGTTCTTACCCTCGACATACTGCATAGCGATGTAGAAGACTCCGTTCTCTTCGCTGAAGTCGTAGATCGTGCAGATGTTCGGATGATCGAGCTGTGAGCAGAGCTGGGCTTCGCGTTCAAAGCGTCTGAAGTTCGCTGCCTTTTGGGTTAATTCAGGAGGAAGGATCTTAATGACAACTGTCCGGTTAAGTTTCGTATCGAGAGCTTTATAAACCGTTCCTTGCCCGCCCGAGCCGATCTTTACCTGAATTTTATATTGGTTAATTTGCGAACCAACCATAACGATTTTGGATTTCGGATTTTGGATTTTGGATTGCCAAAATCCGCACCAGTGAAACCCTCAATTCGAAGCGCTCCTACAGTCTAAGCTCGCCAATCTAAAATCCAAAATCCAAAATCCAAAATCAAAAAGAGGGCCGCCAAACTGGCGGCTAATCTATGTGGATCGTTCAGCCGCGTGGCGGATCGCCCCATCCCGACTGCAGAAATTTCCCGTCCTTGACGATCGCCGGTACGGTCAGATCGCCGCCCGTGTATTCGAGCATCTCGCGCTGTCGCTCTTTATCGTGCTGCGCGTCGTATTCTGTAAACGAAATGTTGTTTTCGCTGTAATAGTCGCGCGCCCTCTGGCAATAAGGACAGTTGGGCTTTACGTACATTACTATCGACATTGTTATTACTCCCTGGTTAGTAGTGTAACGAACCGAACTCCTAAGTCCCAAGTCCCAAGTCCCAGGGCCTAAGAAGTCCCAAGTCCCAAGTCCCAAGTCTCAAGTCAACTCACACGAGACTTGGGACCTGGGACTTGGGACTTGGGACTTAGGGACTGATCGGGATAACCGCTATCATAGTCGTCATTAATGGATCATCTTGAAATATTCGAACCCTATGAGCGCCTTGTGAAGATAACGATCTGCGGCGTTGAACGCGAAGTTCCCGAGAACAATTCGATCCTTCGCGGTCTGCAATTCCTCGACATGGAAGCGATCTCGTACGGCGATTTTTGCTGGAACGGTGAATGTATCAATTGCCAGGTCTGGATACGAAACGGTGGCAAAGAAAAGGCGGTCATCGCATGCCGGACTAATGTTGAAGAGGGAATGGAGATCGTGCGGCTGAGCGACGGGATGGAAATCTCATGACGCAATCGAGAGAGAGTGTAGCGGTTATCACGGGTGCGGCATCGGGGATCGGCCGTGCGCTCGCCGTCCGCATGGCTCAAGAGGGAATTGCGGGTGTTGCGATCGCTGATGTGAACGCCGGCGGCCTCAACGAAACTAGTGAGATGGTCGCAGCCGCCGGTGTCCCGGTTTCGTTGCACACAGTCGACGTGTCGAATCGCGAGGCGGTCGAACACTTCGCCGATGATGTTCTGGCGAAACACGGTCGGGTCACGCATCTGATCAACAACGCCGGCGTCGGTTTGATCGGAACGTTTGACCAGTTGACGATCGAAGACTTTGAATGGCTGATGGGGATAAATTTCTGGGGCGTAGTGTACTGCACCAAGGTATTTTTGCCGACGCTGCTCGAACAAAAAAGTGCGCATATAGTGAATGTCTCTAGTGTCTTCGGCCTGATCGCTCCGGCCGAGCAGACAGCTTACACCTCTTCGAAATTCGCGGTCCGCGGATTTACGGAAAGCTTGAGGCACGAGCTTTGCGACACGAACGTCGCGGTCTCATGCGTGCATCCGGGCGGGATCAAAACCAACATCGTGAGAAACTCGCGGATCGGTGCGGACACGCCGGAGGAATGGAAACAGCAGGGCGTGAAATTTTTCGATAAGGTTGCGAAGACTTCGTCCGAAGAGGCCGCCGAGGTGATTCTGCGTGGAATAGAAAAAAGAGATCCGCGGATACTGATCGGCAAGGACGCCCGTGTGATCAGCGTCTTATCTCGCCTGTTCCCGAAGCGTTATCTAAGAATTATCGAACGACTGAACGGTCATAAGATGAGCCTCAGGAAAAAGTGATAGTTGATAACTGGTAATTGATAGTTGAGGGTGACGAACAACCTCAAAACACGAAACAATCGACTGTCCACTGTCAATTATCAACTATCAATTCTCACTTTCTTACCACCACCCTCGCATTTCCCGCGTTTCCCTGAGAATCGAAAACACGGAGCGTCACGGCATGTTCGCCGGGTGACGTAAGCGGAACGTCGATCGTATAGCGTTCGTCAGGGCCGTCCGAAATTCCGTCATCCGCATACACCGTCATCCATTCACCACCGTTGATACTGTATTCGGCGCTCGTCAGATAACTGCTCTTGTCCGACGCAAGAAAAACGACGCGGGCACCGGTCGAGGTGATCTGCGGCGTCCCTGAGGGTGTCACAACCGGCTGAGTATTGTCGATGTCGAACGGTTCGCTGATCCGCTCGCCGGTCAGCGATTGACTGGGGGGATTGTCGGGCAAGTCCTTGGCGATAATTCGCAGAGTGTATCGTCCGTCGGCCAATGTCTGCCCGTCGAGCGAGAGAAAGTTTTCGGTCATGTTCCCGCGGAGTAGCGTATAACCACCCGTCATTGCAGCGGTTCGACCCATGTCGCCGATCTCTCTGTAGAAGACGTCATAGACGAGCTTGTCGCCATTTCGGTCTTCGGCCGTCCATTGAAACGAGCGGGCACCGCGGAGATACACACGACGCGGTGGGACCGCGACGTTCGGTACACCAAATGTAGCCGGATCGAGTCCCGAGAGTTCGATATTCGGATCGATCTGCATCGGCGGATTCGCGATCAGCCCGACATTCGTCGGCAGGATCGTTATCGATAAGATCTCCGGCGCAATATTGCGAGGGAGGAACGCGACACTGACTTCGTTCAAAACGGTATTCGCACCTGATCTCAGAACTGCGCGCCATTGCAGGTATCGTGCCTTCGGACTCGCGATCTGTCCGCTCCGCGCAGTGGTGGCGACAGCAGTCCAAGAACTCCACGTCTCATCCGCTTTTTCGGTGTTGCCGCTCCGCGTTTGTATCTGAACGTTGCCGCTCGACTGCCACCAGACGCGTCCCCATGTAGCTGCGGCCTTCGCATCGAAGACGGCAGACTCGTAACTGCCCTCGGCAACGGTGTCGCCGCCGATCTTGAACAGCCTGCCTTGATTACTCGACGTCGCGTAGAGATCTGCGCCCCGGCCTCGAATGGTGGAGATCTGGTTTGTGTCCGACTGCAGCACCAAAGTTTCGCGGCCGGCATTCGTGATGTTATAGACACGGCCCTTGTCCGATGTTCCGAGCAGAACGCCGGCCCCGGTCTGATGCGCGTAGATTGAGAATCCGGCGACGGTTGTCGAGGCCCATATGATATCGCTGCCGCCGTCCGGCAAGATCCGATACACAGCGGATTTCGCGCCCGTCAGATCGTAGCGACTTTTTTCCGGCGTGGGCGGCGCCGCTGGATTCGGCTTTTCGGCGGAAACGGTTTTCGCTTCGGGTGTTGATGTCGGCGAGGGAACGGATGCCGGTGTCACAACCGATGCGGACTCGCCTAATGCGAGCACGTAGACAGACCCGTCAGGGCCGATCGTAATTTCATGGATCTCGCGGAGCGGGGAATCGAGAAGGCCGAAAGGTTTCCCGTCTGCACCGAATCGCATGACCAGACCGTTCGAGTCGGTCCCGGCATAGAGATTTCCTTGCTTATCGACTGCCAGAGAAATAATGTGTGTTTCGCTCGTGTCAAAGAGCAGCGAAGC
>JBBKXD010000075.1:0-10995 GCA_037969295.1 Pyrinomonadaceae bacterium
GATTCGATGTATCCGCAGATCGCGGTGCCGTATGTGATCGACAGCTTTTCGGACATCGGCTCTCTGCAGATCCTGCCCGGAGCTCGATTTAAGGCCAGATCGAATTTCCACTTTAATACTGAGAGCGGCCCTGTCCACATACTTGGTTTGCCGGACGCCCCGATCACATTCGAGCCTTTTGTCGCCGGACAAAAATGGGACGGCGGACAGTTTAATTCAACCGGCGATAGGATGGAATACGTCACGATGGACGGCAGCCAGAGAGGTGTGATCGATGCGAACAGCGCAAACGGGAACCTCTACATCGACAATTCCATTCTGAGAAATAATGGGACGGCAATATCTATACCCACCGCTTTTTTACAAGGCAATCTCTTCGCCAACAATACGACCGCGATCAATTCGACGAGAATTCCGAGCGTCCGAGCGTCCGGGCGAACCAATCCAAATCTCTTTGAAAACAATACGACCGCCGTTCAAGCGGCATCGGGCTCACTGCCGGACGTGCGCTATAACTGGTGGAATTCGCCGACCGGCCCGACAAACCCACAAAATCCCGGCGGAACAGGCGATTTGATCTTAGGCACAGTTTATTTTCAGCCGTTCCGCACCGCCAGGCCCGACACGACCGACCATCCTCCGGTCGTGAGGGTGCCGCATATCCCGTTCCCCCGGAGCCCAAATCGGGGAATGATCGAGGCGGGAAGTAAAGTTATTTTGAACTGGAAGGCGAGCGACGACGGCCAGATCGTCAAACAAAGAATTCTCTATTCTCCGGCGGGCAACGCACGCGGTAGTTTTCATATTATCGCGGACAATCTCCCGCCGACTCAGCGTGAGTATGAACTGGTCGTCCCGACTACGGGGTTTGAGGTTTCCGGTCTTCAGGCTTACGTTCGCGTAGTGGCGTTCGATAATAAAGGACAGGAGGGCTGGGACGAATGGCAGGCTATAACCCCCGCGGGCCAGGAGCCCGGCGTTCTCCAGATCACCTCCAACGTCGTGGGCCAGACATTTATCGGCAACCAGAGGACGATGCGTTTGACATGGATTGTCACCACGCCGTTTCAAAATACAGATTTCAATGGTTATATACTGCTCGACGCGGACCGTCAGCTCGTCTCTGTCGGCGGCGGACAAAACGGCCAAACATTTTTGCCGCCGAACATGCCGCACGTCAGCACCGATTCGGCCCGTTTTGCCGTTCGCGTGGCCGGCACTACGAACCGTCAGAAATGGTTTTTCAGCGAGCCTTTTTCGATTCGTCCCGATCCACGGTATATCGATAGGCCGCCGCAAATTACCATGACTTCGCCCGTTGCGGGTCAGGAATTTCCGGCCGGGAGTATCGTGCCGATAACGTGGGCGGCGTCGGATGACGAGGCTCTGCGACAATTTAATATCCAGGTTTCAACCGATGGCGGTCGAACGTGGATTCTGATTGCGGACACTCTGCCGCCCGCGACAACTAATTACAATTGGCAAACTCCATTCGGTGGCGGGGCAAACGATGTTCGGATTCGCGTTATTGCCATTGACCGTCGTTTTCAGAATTCATCAGACGGCGGGACGCGCGTCTTTCGTCTGACGAGCCCGCCAAATGCCGTGCCGAGCGTTCAGCTAACTTTCCCGGCAAATGGGGCGAGTTACACAATTGGACAGTCGTTTTTTGTCGCAGCCGATGCGAGTGATAGCGACGGGACAATTCAGCGCGTCGAGTTTTACGAAACGACCAGTCAATTCGGTCCGATGAATACGAAGTTTATCGGGGCCGACGCGACACCGCCGTATCAAATCGGATGGACATATCCGTTCACGGACACTCACACTATTACCGCCCGCGTCGTCGATAATCGCAACGCGGTCACGGTCTCGGCACCGGTTACCGTCACCGTCCAGCCGATACCATTAGCTCCGCTTCCCGTTGGCCTGCCGGAATTAACAAATCCGGTTGACGGAACGACGGTTAATCCGGGACAAAATATCACACTGAATGCGATCCCGTCGCCCAGCAGTTATTCAACCGTGCGGATTGAATTTTACAACGGCACGACCCTGCTGGGTTCGGATACGACGGCGCCGTATGAATTCGTCTGGAACAATGTCCCCGCCGGACGTTATACCGTTTTTGCAAAAACAATCGCCGGCAATGGCGCGGAAGCAATATCGAAACTAGCCGATATTTCCGTCGGCTTTGCGCAAATTCGGCAAACTCCGTTTGATTTTGACGGAGACGGCAAAGCGGATGTTTCTGTTTTTCGTCCGTCCGATGGAGTTTGGTATCTGAACCGTTCGACGGCTGGCTTTTCCGCAACACAATTCGGTTTGAGTTCGGATAAAATCACACCGGCTGATTACGACGGAGACGGCAAAACAGACATCGCAGTTTTCCGCGATGGCGTATGGTATTGGCTCAATAGCTCAAGCGGAACTATCGGCATTGTTCAATTCGGCCTGACAAATGACATTCCCGTTCCCGCGGATTTCACCGGCGACGGGCGCGACGAACTGGCGGTTTATCGGGCGGGCGTTTGGTACACGCTCAATCTGGTCAACAACCAATTTCAAGCCGTGCAGTTCGGCATCGTTTCGGACAGAGCGGTTCCCGCCGACTATGACGGAGACGGCAAAACCGATTTTGCAATTTACCGCGACGGTGTTTGGTGGTGGCTGAGAAGTTCCGACGGCCAATCAAACGCAGTGCAGTTCGGGTTGGCTTCGGATAAACCGGTCGTCGGTGACTACGACGGAGACGGCAAGGCCGACCATGCCGTCTATCGCGACGGCGTCTGGTACATCCTGCAAAGCCAGTCCGGTTTCAGGGCGTTTCAATGGGGACTTGCGACCGATATTCCGGTTCCAGCGGATTTTGACGGCGACGGCAAGACCGACGCGGCGATCTATCGCGACGGCGTCTGGTGGCTGCTAGGCTCGCAGTCAAGTGTTCAAACCGTGCAATTCGGATTAGCAAACGACAAACCGATTCCGGCGGCGTTCTTGCCCTAACAGTTGTTTCAGCACTCCCGGAAATCGCGGCACCGGTCAATTGGTACGTCTTTTCTCAAAGGTAAAAGACACCGTTACGCAAAGACTTAAAAAAGCCAAAGGGACTTTATCAATGAAAAACAGGACGGGCAAACCATATATTCCGGCATTATTTTCGCCGCGTGGGTCGTGGTTTTCGGCAATCAGATTACCGCCGCGCAAACCTGCGATGTAACCTGGCGGAAGATCGACCATCCGCGCGATATTTCGCGGACGGTAGAGATTCAGGCTGGTCAAATTTTCTGTATCGAGCCGGGGGTGAATGTGCAATTCATTAACACGGCCCGGATAAATGTTTTGGGCGAATTGTCGGGACATAGGAAACAAATCGATCTTGAAATTCAAGAGGGAGTTTTTGGCAATGAATAGAAAATTTTTTTTTGTACTCTTAATCGTCGTCGTAACAATTTGTGTAATCGTATTTTCACGAGTTTTTATCAAAACGGAACAAATCGGGAAAATTGTTTTGCCGATCGACGAAGACAAACCTGTCGGGCAACAACTCTCAGAAGATTACGGTAATTTGCCGCTTCGTTTCGAGCAGAATTCGGGACAAACCGACGCGCGGGTGAAATTTCTCGCACGCGGAATTGGTTACACGCTGTTTTTAACCGGCGGGGAAGCGGTTTTGAAATTGCAAAAGCCCGAGCAATCGGCAGTTTTGCGGATGAGACTAGCGGGCGCGAATCGTTCGCCGCAGATTGTCGGGCAGAACGAACTCGCGGGCAAAAGCAACTATTTTGTCGGCGATGATCCGAACCAGTGGAAAATCGACGTACCGAATTTTTCCGGCATAAGATATAAAGAAGTTTATCCGGGCATTGACCAGGTTTTCTACGGCAACGGGCGGCAGCTTGAATATGATTTTGTCGTTGCGCCGGAAACAGATTATCGGCAGATTGCGATTGATTTTACGGGCACGGAAAATCTTGAGATCAACCAATCAGGCGAACTTGTTTTGACCGTCGGAGGCGAGAAAATCGTACAGAAAAAACCGTTTGTCTATCAGGAAATCGGAAACGAGCGACGCGAAATTGCCGCGAATTATTCAATTCAAAATCCAAAATCTAAGATCCAAAATCCAAAGGTTGGTTTTGAAATCGGCGAATATGACCGCTCGAAACCGCTCACGATTGACCCGGTTCTGGTTTATTCGACTTATCTCGGCGGCAACGACGCGGACGGTGGCAGAGCTATCGCGGTTGACGACGAAGGAAATGTTTACGTTACCGGCAGTGCGAGTTCGTCTAATTTTCCGACCGTCAATCCCTACCAGGCGAATGAAGCGGGCAACGGCGACGTTTTTGTCACCAAGATCAATGCGGCGGGAACCGCCATTATCTATTCGACATATGTTGGAGGCAGCAGGGGCGACATCGGCTGGGGCATTGATTTTGATAACGCGGGCAATGCCTATGTGACCGGGACGACCGGCGGCTCGATTTCATTTAACGATTTTCCGACCGTTAATGCTTTTGACAATACCTACGGCGGAACTGACGATGCGATTGTTTTTAAATTGAATCCGACGGGAAACGCTCTTTTGTATTCGACATATCTCGGCGGCAGCAATAGTGATATCGGGCATGAAATTAAAGTCAACCGCTCAACGGGCGAGGCATTTGTCGCCGGAAATAGCTTGTCGCAAGCCGGATTTCCGACGACACCCGGAGCCTTTAATACTACTTGCTCAAACTGCGTGAGCGGCTCGTTTGTTACAAAATTTAACGCCCAGGGCTCTGCATTAATTTACTCGACCTACATCGGACCCGGACCTGCGAACGATTTGGCGATTGACGCGGGCGGCAACGCATACATCACGGGTTCGACGAACTCAACCGTTTTCCCGATTACGCCGGGCGCGGCGCAGCCGACTTGTACGGGCTGTAATTTAGGGCGTTCGGATGCATTTGTGACCAAACTCAACCCGGCCGGCTCGGCACTGATTTATTCGACTTATCTCGGCGGCAGCATTGACGAGGTAGGCAGAGGCATCGCGGTTGATACCGCCGGAAACGCATATGTCACCGGGCGAACGGAATCCGGAACCGGCGTCAGCGTTATGTTTCCAACCACGCCGGGAGCCTTTCAAACCGTCAGTCTCGGCGTTCCCGACGGTTTCGTAACCAAGCTTAATCCGACCGGAACTACTTTTGTTTATTCGACTTTTCTTGGCGGAAACGTCCGCGATGAAGCGTTCGGTATCGCCACCGACCCGCTCGGCAACGCTCACATCATCGGGCAAACGCGCTCGAGAGACTTCCCTCTGGTCAGTCCCTTTCAATCAATTTGTCCGCAAAATGGCGACTGCGTTTTTATGGCTTCGTTAAATCCGGCGGGCGCGGCAATCATATTTTCTACTTTCTTCGGTCAAGGAGAGGGATTAGAAGTCGCAGCAGATAGTGCGGGGAACATCTATGTGACGGGCGTAACCTATCAGGGATTAGCGAATTTACCAACGATGAACCCGATTCAACCCACACACGGCGCGGGAAATTCCGTCTTTGACGGGTTTGTCGCTAAAATTCAAGTACAACAAAACCAAACACGGCGCACTGCTTTCGATTTTGACGGCGACGGCAAAACGGATATAGGGATTTACCGGCCGACGGCGAATGAGTGGTGGATAAACCCGAGCATGAGCGGACAGACGTTCGCTCTGCAATTCGGAGCGAGCGGCGATGTGATCACTCCCGGCGATTTTACCGGTGACGGCGAAACCGATGTTGCGTTCTGGCGTCCTGCGACAGGTGAGTGGTTCATCCTGAGAAGTGAGGACGGAAGTTATTATTCTTTCCCGTTCGGAACTTCGGGTGATGTCCTTGCGCCCGCCGATTACGACGGCGACGGTAAAGCGGATGCGGCGGTCTTTCGTCCGTCAAATTCGACCTGGTATATCAACAAATCGTCCGGCGGATATTTAATTCAGCAATTCGGAATATCGGGCGATGTCCCTGTAACTGCCGATTACGACGGCGATGGTAAATCGGATGTTGCGATTTACCGGGCATCTGCCGGTGAATGGTGGATTCAGCGAAGCACCGCCGGACTCGTCGCCTTTCAATTCGGAAACTCAAACGACAAAGCCGTGCAGGGCGACTACACCGGCGACGGAAAATCGGATGTCGCTTTCTGGCGACCTTCAACCGGCGAGTGGTTCGTTTTGCGAAGCGAAGATCAAAGTTACTTTTCATTCCCGTTCGGCACAAACGGTGATGCTCCCGTTCCCGGCGATTATGACGGCGACGGCAAAGCGGACGCGGCGGTTTTCCGACCGTCAAACAGCACTTGGTTTATACAGCGAACGACAGCCGGAACGCAGATCGTTCAATTCGGCGCGGCGGGTGACAAACCGATTCCGAATGCATTCGTTCGGTAGGAGTTCGGTTCTACTCATCTCCACCATCACTTAGACAGAGGGCACGACTCGACCGTGCCCTTTCTTGCGCCGCCGCTTTCGCAGGAACGCCAGCTCGAGACCGGGGGGCGATGCGAATCCATCTCACGTGACGAATACCGATCTTCTGCGCCTTGGTAGGCATTTTTCGATTACAATCGTAAGAACGCTTTTTTAGGATCCGGCAAGCACCCTGCAAACAACTGCCGCTTTTGCCCAGGTTCTCACGGCCGGTGCGAATGTTACGTCATTCAACCAAACTGACACGAGGTAATATCAAAGGGGTAACTCAAGAATAAGGAATAAATACATGAAACGAATGAAGGGACGTATCAAACTAGCCTGCATCGCCGCATTTGGCATTACTGGATCGGCACTTCTGTTTGCCGGCAACGGCAACCTGGCAACGCCTGCGGAAGCCTTCACCGACGGACCGCCACCCGGCTTTACGGGAGCTCCAGGCGAGCAGACATGCACGAGCTGCCACTCGGGGCCGCCGAGCAGCGGATCTTTCACCATCGCACGGCCACAGGGCTATGTCCCGGGGCAAACCTATCAGATCACGGTTCAGCACGTAAATGCGGACACTTCGCGAATCAAATGGGGATTCCAGCTGACAGCTCTTGCGGGCGATTCGATGGCAGGATCTTTCTCGAACGCGGCCGGAGGCATCACGCAGATCGTCGGCGGCATTAATCGCGACTATATCGAGCACACGCAAGCCGGCACTTTCGTGAACCAGACCGGCGGTGCGCAGTGGACTTTTAGCTGGACCGCCCCCGCGACGGATGTCGGTCCGGTAACTTTTTATGCGGCCGGTAATCAGGCGGACGGCAACGGATCGTCGGGTGGCGACAGCATTCTTACTGCAACTGCTGTGTCCCGTTCGATCAAGGTTCCGTTCGATTTCGATGGCGACCACAAGACCGACATCGGAATATACAGACCCGGCCCAAGCGAATGGTGGATCAACAGGAGCACAACGTCACAGACCTTCGCCCTTCAGTTCGGTGCTAGCGGAGACTCAGTAGTCGCGGGCGATTTTACAGGCGACGGTAAAGCAGATATCGCCAACTGGCGTCCCTCCAACGGATTTTGGTACATCCTCCGCAGCGAAGATTTCTCGTTTTACGCGTTTCCATTCGGAACCATGGGTGACATCCCTGTTCCAGCGGATTTCGACGGCGACGGAAAAACGGACCCGGTGATCTTTCGGCCGTCCTCCACACTGTGGTTTATCGGACGTTCGTCCGGCGATACGCAGATCGTACAGTTCGGGCTGCCGAACGATAAACCCATGCCTTCAGATTTCGATGGCGACGGCAAAGCTGATCTCGCGGTGCGACGTCCGACCGGCGGGAACAGTGAATGGTGGATCAGCCGTAGTACGGCCGGCCCGCTGGCTCTGGTATTTGGAGCCGAAACTGATCTTGGGGTGCCGGGCGACTACACCGGCGACGGGAAATCCGATATCGCGTTTTGGCGGCCGTCGACCGGATTCTGGTACATCCTGCGGAGCGAAGACCTTTCGTTCTTTGCGGTCCCGTTCGGAACTACCGGAGACATTCCGGTGCCCGGAGATTACGATGGCGATGGTAAGTGGGACAGGGCAGTATTCCGCCCGAGCGATACTAACTGGTTCATCGACCGGACAACCGCCGGCGTTCAAATAGTCCAGTTCGGTGTTAACGGCGACAAGCCGATCCCGAACGCATTCGTTCGCTGACACAGTAACTAGATTCGTTGTCGGGCTGAGATCTTCCGGATAGGAGATCTCACACCCGACATCGGTTTAGGGCCACGGCGCATGCCCTGAACGTCGTGGGTAGACCCGATGCTTGACTGATACTCGCATTGGTCGACGAATGCCGTAAATATTCTTCCCGCCCGCAGGCTTTCCCGATTTTCAATACCTTCAGAATATTTTAGAAAAATTAAAGTCTTAGTCTGGGTATTTGTACTACCCTCCCTGAGCGATCGACAAACTGGTCAACGAGCCTGCCCGCCGAAATATTGTTTCGGTGTTGTGTGAAAGGTTGTCGGGAGATCTGTCCCTCACGATGACTCTTCCCGCGATGAGCATTCGCGACGATCTGCACCCGTTTCCACGTTCGCCCATTCAAATAATTTTTGTTCAGGAGGCTCCCATAATATGAGTCATGTACGATTTAATATCTCCGATAAGGACCGGTGTATCTCCGGCGACCTGCACGGCTCGATGATCGAACCGTTGATCGCATCGCTCACCGCCGAACCAGAAACCATCCCCGAGTTCGAAACAGCACTTTGCCGTTTCGTAAGGTCGGATTCCGACTGGCCGCCGCTTCGCGGCTTCAAGAGCGGCGAGGACCTCGAGCCCTACGATGCAGGCATCGTCGCGATCGATCTCCATGGCCGTACCGTGGGCTTCGATACGACCTACTCAATTCCATGCGTCGCAGGCAGGGTCCGAGTGCCCTGTGAGTTTGCCGATGAAGAAGATACCTGGATCCATTACAAGCTGCCTGATGATTGGATATTTGTTGAATCGATGCCCCTCTACCGCGGAACCCGGAAGGCTCAACGCGAAGTTCGGTTGCGACGAGCTCCGTTCGACGCACGTCCAATACTTTTCGGCAGGCCGCTGATCACGTATATCGCACTCGCCATTTCTGAAGTATCGGATCTCGATGCCGAAGATTGTTTTTCGGACATCCACGCCGATTGGTTAGTCTCCACTCGAAAGGACCTTCGCGGCCGGAGTCCTCGCGAAATATTCCTCGAAAAGCAAGATTTCGTTGACTTCGATTTGCAGTCGCGTTCAATTCAGTGGTCGATGACAAAGGTTTGTCCCTCGCCCCTACCAAAGAATTCGTCCGCCTATTTAAATGCCGGCTTCGGCACTCACGAATGGGTTCTCTACTACGATCTGATCCGATATCTCCTGGCCGATGCCGCCGAACGTCGCAGAACCGGTCCTGTCGAGTTGGAGACTGAGATCAGCCGCCTGTCGAAGTTGCGCGATGAATGGCTCAGGACGCCGGATATGGAAATATCGGGACGTACACCGCTGGAGATAATCGATCTCGAGCGGCAGAGGCTGAACATAGCGATGTCGGCACAAGAAACTTTGATCGATGAGAATTGTCCGTGCTGCGTCGCACTCGCAGAAGATTTCGACACGCCGATGTTCTGGTTCCTTGACGGCTGCAATATGGAGGATCGCTTCGAATTCTCATCGTTCAAAACGCTCGAGGAGTGGAAAGCCGACCAGCGCGAAAGGGAGAGGTTCGATCGTGAGTTTGACAGGAAATATAGCGAGAGTTCCGACGCTAACCAGCTGACGGCGAGTGAGCTAGAGCGTTTCTGAGCGTTATCGTGAGATTTGAAGAGTGGAGGAGCGCGCTCGAAAGGACCGCGACAAGAGGCCGTCAATTTGTCGGTCGCTCTAATGGCGACATTGCGGCCCGGTGGATTTGATCTATAATTTTCGACCATGGACATTCTATGGTCAGAGCTGACGGGTGGGCTCCCGGACGGTACACACCTCACGATCCTGCTGCTCAGGCTTGTGACCGCGACCGCTCTCGGTGCTGCGATCGGTTTTGAACGCCAGCGTGCCGGAAAGGCGGCCGGATTACGGACGCACATTCTCGTGACAACCGGGACTGCGGTTTTTATTCTCGCCTGTCTTGGAGCCGGCATGAAGGCCAACTCTGACGGCATCTCGCGTGTCGTTCAGGGAATAATAACCGGTATCGGTTTTGTCGGCGCCGGTGCCATTTTGAAGCGGGAAACCGGGGGTAATATCCAGGGCGTGACGACATCGGCTGGGATCTGGATGACGGCCGCGATCGGCGTGACCGTCGGCCTCGGCGGGCTAGGACTGGCGATATTGGCGACGATCCTGACTCTTATCATTCTACGCGTCACGATCTGGTTCGAGGGTCAGGGTTCCCGTTCAGATAGAAAGGCTTGATCGTAAAGCCAGGGACTTACGGCTCCGCCGCATACTCATCGAGAAAAGGCAGAGCCACATGATCACACCACGCGCACCTCTTCAGATTGAGAAGCGCCATCAATATGACCGCGATACCCGTCGCGACGATCACGCCGTAAAAACCGACCGAGTAGTCACCGCCGGCCCTGTCGGCCAGCCAACCGGTGATCAGTCCACCCACAACTGCCCCGAGTGTCTCGCCGATCGTGATCGCGCCAAGGATCTTTGGATAATCACGCCGGCCAAAAAAGTCGGCGGCGAGCCGTTGTATCAGGACAAACGCTCCGCCGTAGCCGAGACCGAACGGTACGAGAAAAACGAAGGCCGTCGTCGCATTAAGGTCCAGAAGCAGGAACGTCGCACCGAACATGACCGTGGTGCAGAAAAGGATCAGACGCACAGGAGAATACAGGTCGCTTAGATACCCGAACAGGAATTTTCCCCCGAGGCTGAGGGCGAACAGACCCGACAACACGAACGTTCCCTGCCACGCCGTGAATCCGATCTTCGCTGTCTGAAGGATAAGCTGCTGGCTGGTGACAAAGATCGGATAAAAGATCAGAGCCGCTCCGGC
>JBBKXD010000076.1:0-3969 GCA_037969295.1 Pyrinomonadaceae bacterium
ACGTCGGCGCCATTGAGAATGACTTTCAGGTTGTCGGGCTCGCCAACCAATTCAATTATCGCCGCTTCAGCGACACGCGAGATCGCGGCTTTATCGTCGAGATCAACGCCTTCCCGCAACGCCGAAAGCGCAGCCGCGCGGTACATCGCTCCGGTGTCCAGGTATAGCAGGCCAAGTTTTTTCGCGAGCATCTTGCCGAGCGTGGATTTGCCCGCTCCGCTCGGCCCGTCGATAGCAATAATCATTTGCTGGATTTTTGAGTCCCGGCATTAGCCGGCTATCGTTTTCTTGATCTTGGCAGGTAGTTTATCAAAAACAAGTTGATATGACGTCCCGATCAGGCCTTTAAGCTCGGCCGGGGTTACGGCATCAAGATTTTCGACCCGCACCCATTTATAGCGGCCGACATACGCCGCCGGATCGATCCCTTCGCGCTCGATGAGCTCGTCGAATTTTTCCGGTGTGCATTTGAGCGAGAGGCCGCCCTGAATCGAATCGGCGCCAGTCACGCAGAACATTTTTTCGCCGACACAGAAACAGAGATCGGCTCCCCATTTTATATCCTCGGTCGCACCGGGAAACGACAAGCAGAATTTTCGAAGCTGTTCGATGTTCAAATGAGTATTCTACGAAGCGCATCCTTGGTCCTTTCGATGTCGGACTCCCTCACATCGCAATGCGTCACCATTCTGATCTGCCTATCAGAGATTCCAATTGCCAGTACTCCCGCCGCCTTTAGTTCCGAGCAAACTTCGCTCGAGGTTTTGCCTGTTCCCGAAACGTCGAAGATCACGATGTTCGTATGTACCTTCGTCGGGTCGATCGAGATCCTGTCGATCTCAGCTACACCTTCAGCTAATCTCCGAGCGTTCTCGTGATCTTCGTGCAAACGCGTCGGCCCGTCCTCGAGTGCGATCAGGCCAGCCGCCGCAAGGATTCCGATCTGGCGCATTCCGCCGCCGAGCCGTTTTCGCCAGACGCGAGCTTCTTCGATGAAGTCCTTTCGACCAAGCATCATCGACCCGACCGGTGCGCCGAGGCCTTTTGAAAGCGTGAACATCACCGAATCGCAATGCCGCGTCAGATCGGCGACCGAAGCATTCAGTGCAACCGCCGCATTGAATATCCGCGCCCCATCCATGTGGACCGGCAATCGGCTCTTATTGGCTTGCTCGCAAACATCGGCGCAATGTGCCGCAGTCATCACGCTGCCGCCGGCGAAGTTGTGCGTGTTCTCGAGACAAATCAACGCGGTCGGCGCGACCCAGTAAGGCTGATCGATATGAAGCGCCGGTTCGATCTCACTCCACGTCAGATGACCTGAGCCATCGCCGCTCTTCACGGGCCGGATCGTCACACCCGAGATCAACGCCGCAGCCCCAAGCTCGTAATTCAGAACGTGTCCGCGCTCCTCGATGATTATTTCCTGGCCCGGTTTCGTGTGCAGCTTGACCGCGATCTCGTTCCCCATCGAACCGGTCGGTACAAATAAGGCGGCTTCCTTTTCAAAGATCTCCGCGGCGCGTTCCTGTAGGCGATTCACCGTCGGGTCTTCGCCGAACACGTCATCGCCGACCTCAGCTGCCGCCATCGCCGAGCGCATTTTCTCAGATGGTTTTGAAACCGTGTCGCTGCGAAGGTCGATCATGGGCAGAAGTCAGTGGTCAGTAGTCAGTAGTCAGTAGTCAGTAGTCAGTGGTCAGTAGTCAGTAGTCGGTAGTCAGTAGTCGGTAGTCAGCAGTCAGAAGTCGGCCGCCGTCATAGATCACTTTTCTGCACGCTTCATTGCTAATTCTTCCGCTGGCCAGTCAGCCTTACTCGCTCCGGCCTGATACGCCGACTCCAGAAATTCGAGGATCATGTCGCGTGGATTATCCGAACTACGTGCGTCGTCGTACATCAAAAGCGCCATATGAGCGCCGTTCGACTCGGCCCATTTCGCTCCGGCCGGTGACAGTGGTTCCTCGGCGAGACCTGTAGGTTCGGGCGCCGTGTAGGAATAGAAGGCGGGAGCCGGGACCGTCTTATCGTCGCCGAACCAGAATCCGAAACTGATCACCTCATGCGAGTAAGCTTCACGTTCGACCATCCCGGCGCCATCGCGCGGCGTGACTCGTTTGCCGGAAAATCGAGTCAGAGCGAGATCGAAGCTGTGCCAGAACATATGCACCGGCGTCGACTTTCCAACGAACCGTCCGCGGAATTGCTCGAAAATGTCGTCGACCACGACGAGAATTTGATGAAAGCGCTCGACGTATTCCTTATCGTACGACTTGTTCTCGGTATCTTCGGAAAACGGTGTTGTCGAGGGCGCCTCGTACGGGACAGATTTGATGTTTGGCTCGATCCCCAGCTTGGCGAGATTTGAAAAAAGGCTGGCGTGAAAATCGGCAACCGTCAGGCCGTCGTACAGGGCAAAGTCCTCGACCGCTCCGTCGCTTGTTCGGATCTCGAGTTTGTCCGTTTTGAAATCAAACTCGATCTCGAAGTTTCCGCCGGTGTACGGGATCGTCCGCGTCGTTAATCCGCGCGGGCTGACATAGAGCGGGACGTGCCACCAGTGATTGATCCGTGGGTGCATCGCCAGACGGATCTTACCGACGATCTGGCAAAACAAGTGGAGTGTGTTCTTTGTCGGCCGCCACGCGTCGAGCGACATTTCGGGGAAAGAATGGTTCATCAGCTGCGCCTCAGAGCTCAATCTTACGCCGCGTGAATCTTCAATTCAAAAGTGGTTTGACATTCGAACTACGCGGGCATAAATTTGGTGCATTCCAAGAGTAAGGAGATTCGTAATGTCTGCGGAAGTAAAAGCCGTTCCGGATGGCTACGAAGGGATCACGCCGTACCGAGGGGATCGATCCGGACACTTCGAAGGTCCGTTTGGTCACAAATGGGGGTTCGCGACGCACGTCGAAAATGTCTCGCCGGAGGAGATGACGACGCGGGCGGCAGCCATGCATGGCGGCTAACGAGAGAAGTGCGTTGAAAGCTGAACAGGATCGCGAATTGCGCTCTCGAAGCTTCGCGATGATGAGGGAGAAAACTATGAAAAAATTCTTATTGACCGGAATTGCGTGCACCGTGGTTGCGTTTTTTCTCGGCTTCCTGGTACACGGTGTTCTGCTCGAGCAATATTACTCGGCCCTCGCCGCACGGGGAGTTTTTCGTACACCGGACGAGGCATCAGGCTACTTTCATTTCATGATCGTCGCCCACGTGCTCATCGGCTTTGCGTTTGCGTGGATATATATTCGCGGGATCGAGCCGGGACGAGCATGGTATCTCCAGGGCATAAGGTTCGCGGTCGCGGTCATCTGCCTGACGACGATCCCGCTGTACCTGATCTACTATGTCATCCAGCCGATTCCCGGCGAGCTTGCGGCCAAGCAGATCGTGTTCGACGGCATATCGGTCATGATCACCGGTCTCGTCGCGGCATTTATCAACAAGGAACGAACAGCGTAATAGTCTAGAGAGTCTGGAGAGTCTATCGAGTCTACAGAGTCTTTCGAGTCTAGCGAGACTAACAAGACTAATTCATCCGATTCACCACTCTCTAGAGATCGTCTATTTTTTGTGAGGCTCGATTTTTTCTACACGCCGCTGGTGACGGCCTCCTTCAAAATCGGCTGCGAACCAGGCTTTTACGATATTCGCGGACTCTTCGGGCGATGTGAACCGAGCCGGCAGAGACAGGATGTTCGCGTCGTTATGTTCGCGGGCAAGGCGTGCAATGTCGGGGTTCCACGCGACGGCCGCGCGAACGCCCGGAACTTTATTCGCGGCGATCGCCATTCCCGTTCCCGAGCCGCAAACCAACAAGCCCTGCTCAAACTCGCCACTTGAAACGGCCTCGGCAACCTTAAGTGCATAATCGGGATAATCGACCGATTCGGACGAGTCGGTTCCCATATCTACGTACTCGACACCTAGTTCGTCGAGCGTTCCCTTTATCTTTTCCTTTTC
>JBBKXD010000077.1:0-20147 GCA_037969295.1 Pyrinomonadaceae bacterium
AGAACGCAGCCGTTTTCTTTACACGCCTTGGCCATACCCTCGACGACCGAAGCCGTCACGTCCGGCTCAAGCTTTCCCGTCGCAAAATAATCAAGAAAGAACAGCGGTCGCGCTCCCTGGACGAGAATGTCATTGACGCAATGGTTGACGAGGTCGGCCCCGACCGTGTTATGGATCCCAGTCTCGAACGCGAGCTTGAGCTTTGTTCCGACACCGTCCGCCGATGCGACCAGGATCGGATCACTCATCTCCGGAAACGCGCCCGAGAACATTCCACCGAAGCTTCCGATCTCGGTCAGCGTCCGCTCGTTAAAAGTGCTCCGCGCGTATTCGCGAATTTTCGCAACGGCGCGGTTTGCGTTGTCGATCGAAACGCCGGCATCGGCGTATGAAATTGATTGCGACATAAATATCAAACGTGGGTGGGAGCGATGCCAAATTCGCTCACAAGCAATGCGTAAAATTCAGCCTCCGAGTTCACGGGCGTCTCCGACTTGTGCCCATTAGTAGTTACGATGAAGCTCTTTTCGGTAAGCGTTTTTCTACCGGTTCCCGTCATGATCGAACACAGCTTTCCTTTCATGAAGTGTGATTCAGGCGAGTACTGTTGGAAATCGCACATATCGGTAAAGTCTGACAACTTGCGAGCGACGTCCCGGAATATATATTCGCTTCGCCAATGGCTGCCCTCTTCCAGCTTCGCTACTTCCGTGTATTCCTCGTTAAATTTACGGATCACAAAAATACCCGCGTCGTCCTTTTGTTTTTCGCCCAGCACAAAGCGAAGCGGTTCCGCAGTAAACGCCCCGAAACCGACATCCACCAGATATTCTTTATCGCCGATCGTGACGATGATCGCCGCATGATCGAATTCCGGGCCGTGGGTCGTCCCATTAAAAACCCTCGCTGAAACCAGCCGCGTATCGAAACCCACCGAGGACAGAAACTTCTCGAAAGAACCGTTCAGCTCATAACAGAAACCGCCTCGGCGTTCGATGAGGATCTTCGTGTAAAACCTCTCCGAGTCGAGAACTATCGGGCGTTTCCAGTGAATATCCAGGTTCTCGAAGGGCACGCTCAGTAGATGTTGGCGCTGGAGTAATGTCAGCGTCGCAAGATCCGGACGCGGGTCGATATCCGCTACTCCTATACGCTCGAGATATCCTTTCACAAATCGAAAGTATACTTTGCCGCCATCCCAAACAAAAAAGTGCATTGACTTCACTCACGCACGCGCATAGCATTTTTTATATGAGTTTTACATTGCACGACCTCGGCTCAGAGAACTTTGAATTCAACGCCAACGTTTGGAGCTGGAAGGCAGCTCTCGAAATAGTCAAGAATCTGGACATTATCAGCGAAGGAACGATCCGTCAGATGGGATACAGCGCGACGGGAGTGAAAGTAGATGTCGACGACGCTCACGCAATCGGCGAAGCCATTAGGAACAAAATTCTTCCGAAGCTTTCCGAAAACGGCCGCATGTTCGCCGATCTGCGGATCACCGACGAGCCTGACGACATGACGCTGCATCGCGACGATGAGGAACAGTGGAAAAACTATAGCGTGACGCGCGAATGGCTAAGCGAGTTTTCAGAGTTTTGCCTGCGATCAAAGGGCTTTCAAATTTTCTGATCATATCGCTCGACCGTTTCGCGGCTTCGGTCCACTTAGTCGTTTGAGATGAATGGAATTTCTTAACGAGATTTACAACATTCTTGCACCAGACTCAAAGATCTGGTTCCAAATCGGCTTGCTTATTTTTCTGGCCACGGTGCATGGCTATGCCGGAGCATGGCTTGCGGTGCGAATGCTCTTTCGACCCCGCAAACCATTTAAGATTTTCGGCATCACTTTATTTCCGCAGGGTATGATCCCGCGTCATCGCGATCGACTTGCCGCCGCGATCGGAAAAGCCGTTGGAGAAGATCTTGTTTCGCAGGAAACGATAATTGAAGAGCTTCTCGGTAAGGATTTTCTCCGGCGGAAGATCCGTGGCGTTATCGACGCGTACACACAAGAAATTGTGTCGCAAAATTATCCCTCGCTGATCGAGACACTACCGTCGAACTTGCGCGCTCCGGTGCTTGATGCGATCACTTCACTGCAATTTAAGGTCGCCGAGCACATTGAAAGCGTCCTTAAGAGCGACGAGTCGCTCACGACGATCAGCAGTTTTGTCGAACGCCGCGTCGATGAAGTCTTATCTCGCCGGGTCTCCTCGGTGATCGACGACGAAACTTTCGAAAAGATCGTCGGCTTTCTTGAAGAGCGAATGCGCTCGGCACTAAATTCATTCGAGCTCGAGCAAAAGGTCCGCGGATTTATAGATCGACGTGTGGATGATCTGGCCAACACGCCCACCCCGCTTGGTGACATGTTTACGCCGGACGCGGTCTCTCTCTTAAAAGAAAAAGCAGGCGAACAGATCGGTCCGATGGCCCATCACCTGACAGAGATCGCCGCAACCGAGCGAACACGGAACCAGATCGGCTCGCTGATCAAGAGCGAAGTTCACGATTATTATGAAGCCCTTCCATTTTTTAAGAAGATCTTTGTCTCCCGCGAGAATTTACTCGGCGAGGTCGACGATCTCGTAAATGAGAGTTTGCCGCGACGTATCGAAGAAACTTTGAAAGGCGATTTCTTCGCCGAAGAAGCTCGTAATTTTATCGATTCGAGTATCGACAGCGCCCTCGCGCGGCCACTTCCCGAAGTTATCGGAAAAATTAATCCCGACCAACTCGAACGGCTCAAAGAGCAGATCGCGAAAGCGGCTTTGTCGCTTCTCCGGGGTGATGAGATGATGCGGCAAGTCTCAGCCTATCTCACTGACACGATCGCCCAGTTTCGGCCACACAGCGTGGATTCCATCATGCGCGCGCTCCATCCGGAATCGGAGGCGAAGCTGAAGTCTATGTTGTCTAGTGGCTTGTTGAACGTAGTTGCCGGCGAGGACACATCCAAAATCATCAACGCCATGCTGGCGACCCAGATCGACAACTTGCTTGCCGCGCCGATCGGACGGCTCTCGGACAATATCTCCCAGGAAAAGCTTTTCGCGGCCAGCGATGGCTTCGCCGACACGATCATCGGGGCAATACGGGAAAAATTACCAGAAGCGATCCGTGAGTTCGACGTGGGCGGAGTTGTGCGTCAAAAAATAATGAATTATCCGGCTGAAAAGTTAGAGGCCCTCGTGCTGTCCGTCGCCAAGGAACATTTAAGAACAATAGAGCTGTTCGGAGCTCTGTTCGGCTTTTTTATTGGCGTTTTACAGGCGATCCAGTTTTATATCTACTCCAAATAAAGGGCTCTTCGAGTTTTCCCGAACTTTTGCTCCGTGAAAAGCGTTTTCCCCGGTCAGCTAAGTGTTTTGTTCGGAGGTAATCATGAAAAAGTTAGGGATCCTGATATTTATCGTCGCAATCCTGGCCGGCGTCGTCTTTGCAAATCTTTTCTCATTCGGGCGCTTAACCGAAAAAGTTTTTAACTTTTCATTCGGCTCGGCAGTAAAGGGTTCATCTGTCGCCGGATCGGAGACACGAAGCGCAAATGGATTTAGTGGGATCGAGGTCGGTGGTGTCTTTCAGGTAGAGATCACCGCCGGTAAGGACTTCTCGCTTGAGGTCGAAGCCGATGACAATCTTATTCCATACATAAAAACAGAAGTCGAAGGCGGCGTGCTCCACATCGAAGCGACAGAGCGAATAAACTCGCACACACCTTTGCGGGTACGTATTTCGGCTCCGGATATCGAAAGCGTCAACGCCTCGGGCGCATCGAAAGTCTCCATCGTCGGTATTGATAATTCGTCCCTCAAAATTGATACGAGCGGCGCCTCAAAAGTGAAGATCGAGGGTAAGACAACTGAGATCAGGATAGAGGTAAGTGGTGCTAGCAGCATAGACGCAGAGTCTTTGACAGCAAAAACTGCAGCCGTGGATGCCAGCGGAGCAAGTAGTGTAAATTTATTCGTAACTGAGCGGTTGGTATCGGACGCATCCGGTGCGAGCAAGATCTCCTACTCCGGAACTCCGAGTAGTGTTGAGAAAAAGACTTCCGGTGCAAGCAGTATCCGACAAAAGTAGTTCGACAAGCCTAAAGCCATAATTATCGCGGCGTGCCGTTAACCAGGCATCCGCGATTTTTTTCGTTTTCAATTATCGTCGATCAAAGATTTAAATTAGATTGGCATGTCAGACTTGGGCTGAATAAATGTTTCAGAGGATCAACACTGAAAAAGACATCTGGCGTTGGCGATGGCCGTCGATAGTGATCGTGGTCCTGGCTATTCTCTTCGGAATTCGAGTACTGCAAATAAATAAGCGTGAGCCGATCGCGCCTCAGACCCCGGCTTATACGACAACGGGTCCGTTGATGTGGGGTGATGTGACGGTCCCCGCCGGCGATCATTACTCGATCCGGCTCGAGCTTAACCGTCGGGCCAAGGTCTCCGGGATGTTCCGGACTGCCGAAGTAAAAAAACGTGTTTCAGTTTTGGTGGTAAAGGAATCTGAATTTGATAGCTGGAAACTCGATCTGAATTACGACTTCGTCTCCCGCACCGGGTATGTGCCGGGTGGAAAAATAAATCCGGTTCTGGAAGCCGGAACCTATTTACTCATCATCGACAATCGCCGCAACAACTATCATCAGTCGGTTCGCGCGGAATTCGTTTTGGAATAACTCGGGCTGGATCAACCCCTCCGTCCACCTGATCAAAAGTTTTTGTGTACCGTTCGTTTACTTTTCGAAACAGGTGGGAATCGCTTTGTCGAAACGGTTCAGAATGAAAACCTCTTTTCCGTTCTATTCGTTTATTAATTAATCCAAAAAAAATTGATGGCTTTGAGAAACCGGGAGCCCCTCAATATCCTTCGATAAGGCGCCTGAATTCGTGTTAAATCATTCCGGAAAAATGTATTTATTGTGTTTCGCGCGGTTATAGTTTTTCTGTGGATTTCTGTTTGCAATGTCAATTAGCCTGTGCTAATCTGTGACCCGTTTTTCATATATCTAACCCTGTAAACTATTGAAAACAAATAAGTTAAAGTGTCACCTTAGTATTTAAGCGTACGTCCACAGGCTTGTGGAAAACCTTGTGGAAAAGTCGAGGTTAAGGCGTTTCGATCGACAACACTTCGGCGGTGCTAAGGGCGTGTTTCAGATTCAGTTTACGGTTAAATCTCAAACGCTTAACGGGAAATTGGCGCGTATACCCTTGCTTAAGATTTCCCGATTCTTAAACAAGAACTTTCGGAGGCCTCACAGTGGCGACTGTCTTGGAAAAAACCGATGTCTGGAATCAAATACTCCAGTTCGTCGAACAACGGCTCAATAATCACATCTACGATTCTTGGTTCCGGCCGATCAAGTACGACGGGCACGATAGTTCTGCCCGGATACTCTTTCTTCGCGCCGGTCAAGTAACTAAAGATTGGGTCACACTTTATTACAGCGATCTTCTCGAAAATGCTGCGGAGGCCGCTCGCTTTGGTGGGTATCGCTTCGAATGGAAGGTCGACGAGGCCGAAAACGCCGAAGATCGTTTTTCCGAAATGCCCGACCCTGATTTTTTTCAGCCGATGGAAAAGAGTTTTGCCGCAACCGCAAACACTGAAGGACCGATCGCACCAAACCAAGCGACGTTCGGAAACTCTAGCCCGACTAATTTTTTAAATCTCGAACCGGTCGAAAACTCGCTCAATCCAAAATATACGTTCGAGAAGTTCGTCGTCGGTACGAGCAATCAGTTCGCTCACGCGGCGAGTCTCGCCGCAGCCGAGACGCCTGGTAAGACATACAACCCACTCTTCATCTACGGTGGGGTGGGACTAGGTAAGACCCACCTGATGCATGCGATTGGACACTCCATCAAGGAACGCAATCGCCATCTTCGGGTTTCGTACATCACGTCGGAAAAGTTCATGAACGAACTTATCAATGCGATACGTTACGACAAAACACAGAGTTTTCGTGAGAAGTATCGATCGATCGACGTACTGCTAATGGATGATGTACAGTTCATGGCCGGAAAAGAGCGGACACAAGAAGAGTTCTTTCACACGTTTAATACGCTTCATAACGACCAAAAGCAGATTGTCATCACGAGCGACTGTCCGCCGCGCGACATCCCGACTCTTCAAGAGAGATTGCACTCGCGTTTTGAGTGGGGACTGATCGCTGACATCGAACCGCCCGACCTCGAAACTAAAGTCGCGATCCTAAAACGTAAAGCCGATCTCGATGGCATCAACCTGCCGGATGAGATCGCGATTTTCATTGCGACAAAGATCCGCTCGAACGTTCGGGAGCTCGAGGGATCTCTTGTCCGTCTGGTCGCGATATCGAGTTTGCGGGGTGTGCCGATATCCAAAATGTTGGCCCAGGACGCCTTAAAAAACATCATTGATAGTGAACGGCCGGAAGGTTTGACTATGGACCGAATAGCTCGTATTGTTGCGTCACACTACAAGCTCACGGTCGAAGAAATGAAGTCAAAAAACAACTCCCGGGCTGTTGCGGTGCCGCGTCAGGTTGCCATGTACCTGTGCAAGCGGCTCACCAGCCACAGCTATCCCGAGATCGGACGCGAGTTCGGCGGCAAGCATCACACGACAGTAATGCACTCATTTTCCAAGATTGAAACGCTTGTCAAGAAAGATGGTGTTTTCCACAATACCATCAGCGGCTTAATTGACAGTCTTTGCAATTAGTTATTGAGGTTTTGCGGTGTCGGACAGGCGGCGCGATTTCCACACTTAGATTTTTCGTACGTCTTGATATCTATCTTGCTTGCAGCATTTGAAAAAAGATTTCCACTTTTCCGCAGGTTCTCGCTCCGCTGTGCTGTGGATGCCGGTGGAAAAGATGCCGCCATAAAAGTTTTCCAGATTCTAGGTGCCTTTTCCACAAGTTTTCCACAACTGATTGTGGACGGCAAAGGCCAATATTAACAAGCGTTTTTATTACTTTTACACATATACACAGGTCCTATTACTACTACTAGATTTAAATAATGTTTTTTGATTAGGTTAGTAGAAGAAGATTCGTCTCAAAAAGCTGGGCAGTATAATCAACTAAATCGGAGTCGTACAAAGCACAATGGAATTCACGATCAAACAAAGCGTCCTCAAAGAAGAACTAAGTTTTATTCAAGGTGTCGTCGAGCGGAAATCTACCATTCCGATCTTGTCCAATATTTTGATCGAGAGCCTCGGCGAAAATGAGATTCGGATCCTGGGCACCGATCTGGATGTGACCATCCGCTGCGACGCGGAAGCTGAGATAAAGCAAACCGGCTCAATGTGCATCCAGGCCCGCAAGCTTTTCGATATCATCAGGACGTTAGACGGCGGCGATGTTCATTTCAAGAAACTGGAAAATGAATGGGTGCAGATGAAGGCCGGCCGGGCGAACTTTCGTCTCGCGGGTGTAAGTCGTGAGCAATATCCCGAGCTTCCGATCTTTAAGTCGGCGCCGATGAAGCTCTCAAGTGAAATATTTAATTATTTTATTCACAATACCGCCTTTGCGATTACAAACGAGCAAAGCCGATTTACGCTCTCCGGAGCAAAGTTCATGATCGCCGACGGGAAGGCCCGCATGGTAACCACGGACGGTCATCGCCTTGCGTTCATAGAAAAAGTGATCGACGACGCCGGCGACACCCAGATCGATGTGCTGATACCTAAAAAAGCTCTCACCGAACTCGTCAAGATCTCTCGTGACGCCGACGGCGAAATTCAATTCGGCGAGGATCAGAACCACATCTACTTCCAGACCGGCGGAAGATTGCTTATCACCCGAAAACTATCGGGCAATTTTCCAAATTACGAAATGGTCATGCCGAAGGATAATGATAAGACCGTGGTTTTCGATCTGGCCGAAATGAAAAATGCCGTTAAGCGCATTTCCCTGATGGCTGACGAGAGAAACCGTTCGATTCGCATGACCGTACGAAAAAACGAAGTAGAGATAACCGCCCAGTCCAGCGAAGAAGGAGAAGGGCAGGAGTTCGTTCCTGCCGATTATTCTGCGGAAGAAGAAATTACGTTGGGTTTCAACTGGCAGTATTTGCAGGAATTCCTGAATAACGTCGGTGCTCTTGAAAACGCCGTCTCGGACGTCGCTACTGACTCGTCGGCCGAGACGAAAGAAACAGACGGTGATAAAGTTCGTGTGAAAGAATCAAACAGCCCTACCCGAATTGCGTTCGAGTTTAAGGATGCAAACGCCGCGACACAGATCCGCATAGCCGGCGACACGGCGTACGATTACAAATATATCGTCATGCCATTGAGGATATGACCCATAGCTGACGAAACATTTTGTTGACGTCAACAAAATGTCGCATAGTGACACATCTAAACAAAAACGTCCGGGCCTAAATATCGGTCCGGACGTTTTTTACTTCGTAGAAGAGGCCTTCAGTCGGAGAGCCTGAGTTTATACTCGACGCCCTCTTACCAACTGGAGAATCAAAACCACAATCGCGATAACAACCAGGATGTGAATCAAGCTGTTTGAGCCGAATCCGCCGATGTTGCCAACAAATCCCAGCAGCCATAAAACGAGCAGAATCACTATAATCGTCCAAAGCATAAGTTTCCCCCTTTTGTATTCAAATTGTTTGGAGCATCTAGACGTTATCACAGCTCTGCCCTTAGATAAACAAAATTGTAATCACAGACGCGCCGGATGTTCTGTTTTCGCTAGGTGGAGCGAAACGACCATGCGAGTATTTAGAGTTGAAGTCTCAGTATGTTGAACGCTCTCAAGCAACAGCGGCGGGTTGTCATTACAGGACTAGGTTGTGTGACACCGATCGGTATCGGACGCCAAGCATATTGGAGCTCGCTCAGGGAAGGTAAAAGCGGCGTGCGTCGGATCGAGAGTTTCGATCCTTCGGAATTCGACGTGCAGATCGCCGCAGAGATTCCCGAGTTCGACTGGAAAAGCGAACTCAATCCGAAAGATCGCCAACACGTTCCCCGGACAGTTCCGCTTGTTCTCGCCGCCGCACGAGAAGCGGTCCGCGATTCATCGATCAAGACGGAGGACCTTTCCCTCGAAGAACGACGCCGGTTCGGTGTAGTTCTTGGAACCGGCGGCGGCGGTCTCGCGTTCACCGAAAAACAGTTCGGGTACTGGTTTTCAGGAAACGCCGGAAAGGGAAGCATCTATACGATCCCGGCATCGACGCACGGCGGTCTTTCCTCCGAACTCTCAATGGTCTTTAAGCTTCATGGTCTGTCGCACATCATTTCCACGGGCTGCACGTCTTCTACCGACGCGGTGTTCTATGCGGCCCAGCACATCTCTCTTGGACGTCAGGACGTAATGTTAACTGGTGGCGTCGACAGCCCAATTTCACCGGGAATCCTGAAAGGCTTTGAGGTGATGACTGTCTGCACGAAAGAATGGAACGATGAGCCTGAACGAGCATGCCGTCCTTTTTCGAAAGATCGTTCCGGAATCGTGATCGGCGAAGGCTCGTGGGTATTTGTACTCGAGGCTTTGGAGAGCGCTACCGATCGCGGAGCAAAAATATACGCTGAAGTGGCGGGGTATGGTGTGACCTGCGACGCCTATCATCGTGTCCGACTCGAGGAGAATGGAATCGAGCCGGCGCGTGCGATGACGTTGGCAATGGCCGATGCAGAGATCGCGCCGGAACAGATCGACTACGTAAACCTGCATGGAACATCGACACAGCTCAACGATCGCATCGAAACCCAGGCCGTAAAGCTTGCGTTTGGCAAAGGCGCCTACAAGATTCCAATGTCCGCTACGAAGTCGCAGATCGGCCACCCGCAGGGTGCCACAGGATCGGCGGGAATAGCAGCCGCACTCCTGGCGATCAACGAAGGAATTATTCCGCCCACGATCAACCTCGACGTTGCAGATCCCGAATGTGATCTCGACTATGTACCGAATGTCGCGAGAAAAGCGTCGGTGAATGCCGCACTGTGTAACTGCATCGGGTTCGGTTCCAAGAATTCGGCCTTGATCCTTAAGAAGATTTAAACAAAAAGAGTGCGGTTTTCTGAAACCACACTCTAAAGAAATAACTGGCTAAGTATTAAAGATATCGATCGAAGATCAGAAACTTTCCGACCTCACCGACGGCGGATAGTAAAATGGCCCAACCGTTCTAAAATCTTCCGTATCAAACTTTTTCCGCGCACCGCAGTTGAGGCATGCTCGATACGAGACACGCATCTCCGTAAATGGTCTGGTCAGCCGTTTATGCCGACATCCAAATACCGAGGCGAGAAAGCCTATCTTTTCGCCAAATGAGCCTCGTGTACGATTAATGATCGCCGCGGCTATCTTGTTCTGTTCTAAAATTCCTTGCATAACTTTTCTTTCTCCTCACATTTATTCAATGTGATTCGCCCCATGGAAAAGAACGAATCGGGGGAAAGTTCTTGCGGACTCTACGACGAGTCGATTGTTCGAATTTCGTCCGCAAACCTGTACGCGTGCTTAAGTCCTAGGAAGTATCAGTAATAATCGACCGAAGCTTCCTATTTATTATCCTTAAGCAACCGCCATGCCCAAGAGGCGGACAATTTCACCCAATCACCACAGGCCAGGGTCCTTTTTCTTTATTCCGTTATTTCGTTAATATCATCCAAAAAGGTTAGTGAGCATTTATGCAGATATTTATTCGAGTCGTAATTTTGGGAGCACTTACTCTACTGCCTGCCGTGTCGTCGTTCGGGTGGGACGACGTTGGCCACAAGACAACGGCCTACATCGCGTGGCAACAAATGTCGCCCACTACACGCGAGGCAGTGATACGAACGCTTAGAACGGCGGCCGAGGATTCAAACCTCTCCGCTTTCTTTGCGTCGTACGGTGCGGAGCCCGAAGACATAAGGAAGTTGGAATACTTCATGCTGGTCTCGACGTGGGCCGACATCGTCCGAGACCGTTCTTTCGAAAATCGCTATAAAAAATATCACAAGGGTAATTGGCATTATGACGACACATTTTGGAAACAGGTGAACGGAAAGGCCGAATTGATTCCGGTTGCGGAAGAGGGGGGCGTAGCGGTTACAAAGCTGAGCGATTTTGATAAGGCCCTGCGCAGCGCCGCGGTTAGTGATAAAGATAAAGCGATCGCGATCGCGTGGGTCGCTCACTTGATCGGGGATATTCATCAACCGCTCCATACATCGGCACGCGTTACGGATCTCGAACCAAAAGGCGATCAGGGAGGAAATCTTTTCTTGTTGACGCCGCAGGGCACGCCGCGTGAAAAACAGCAGAACCTGCATTGGTTTTGGGACTCGATCATCGGACGAAACACGCCGCTCAAGGGCGACGCATGCGAGCGCGATTACATAACCTCGGTCGCCAAAACAGTTATGAAGAAGTATCCGCGCTCATCCATGGGTTCGGGGATCAAGCTGGGCGAGTATGAGGAATGGCAGAAGGAAACGTTCGCGTTCAATCAAACGGATGTTTTTTCACCTAACCTTATCCGATTCCAGACGCCGACCGAAAAATATAAGCGCAACGCATTCAGGGTTGCACAGCGTCAACTTGCACTAGCCGGCTATCGTCTGGGCGAGACATTGAATCAAATCTTCGGGGCTACGCCCGACCCAGCAGCGCACTGACCTGTTGCAGCGAATGAAATCCGCCGAAATTCTAAACTATTTCAACGAACGTCGGGACGAGACGATCGAGACAATCCGCCAGATCGTCGAGATCGAATCACCGTCATACGATGTCGAGCAAAGCAAAGTTGTCGCTTCCTGGATCGAGAACGAGGCTCGCAAGCTGTCGCTCGATCTCGAGGTCGAGCGAGTGCCCGCGGAGAAGTATGGCGACCATGTCCTGATCCGGGCATTTCCCGAAGTGGAGAAAAATATCCTTCTCCTCGGCCATACCGATACGGTTCATCCGGTCGGGACAAAACTTCTGAATCCGACGCGAATCGAAGATGGAAAGTTTTTCGGCTGCGGCATTTTTGACATGAAGTCCGGCATTGTCCTGATGTTTGAGGCCCTTCGCTTCATCGCGGACTCGGCGGCGACGCCGTCCCGATCCGTGACGATATTGCTTTCGTGTGACGAAGAGGTTGGGAGTTTTAGCGGCCGCGAGTTGGTCGAGCGCGAAGCGCGAAAGGCCGAAGCGTGTTTCGTATTAGAGCCGTCGGCAAGTGGCCGCGTGAAGACGGGACGAAAGGGAACGGGAATGTTTACGCTCAACGTGCACGGTGTTCCCGCGCACGCGGGTCTCGAACCGGAAAAAGGAGCGAGTGCGATACTCGAGCTTTCGCGGCAGATCGAAGCGCTTCATGAGCTGAACGATCCGCCGGCCGGCACGACCGTCAACGTCTGCACCGCGCGAGGCGGAACGACGATCAACGTGATTCCCGAACATGCGGAGTGCACGGTTGATGTCCGGTTTACATCGATGGAAGAGGCGGCGCGGATCGAGAATTCAGTGCGCCAGCTAAAGCCATTCGACGATCGGGTGCGGCTGGAGATAACAGGCGGCGTCAATCGTCCGCCGATGGAACGAACACCCGCGGTCGTAGCCCTGTTCGAAAACGCGAGAACACTAGCTGCGGGCTTTGATTACGAACTCGGCGAAACGCAGGTCGGCGGTGCTTCGGACGGAAACTTTGTAGCGGCATTGGGAGTTCCGCTTTTGGATGGCCTCGGCGTCGCCGGCGACGGAGCACATCGGCTCGACGAACACATCTTGATCGACGATATACCGAAACGCGCGGCACTGATCACATCCCTGCTCGTTTCTCGATGACTATCATTTCACTGGCGATCGCTTGCCTACCTTCGATTTTTGATGCCCACCATTTTTTCACACGCGATCCTGGCTTCAGCGTTAGGCGGAGCTTTTCAAAGCGCTCAACCAACAAAGTTGCCGGGGCGTTTTTGGATCCTGACGGCGGTATGCGCGGTGGTACCTGATCTGGACGTCGTCGGCTTTGCTTTTCGAATCCAGTACGGCAGTATGTTCGGGCATCGCGGACTGACCCATTCCTTGTCTTTTGCAATACTGGCCGGTCTCATCACATCGTTTATTTTCTTTTCAGCAGAGCATGTTTTGAGGCTGAAACTAGTTTTCTACTTTGCCGCTGTCACGTTTACGCACCCGTTGATTGATATGCTCACCAACGGCGGACTGGGTGTCGCATTACTCGCGCCCTTCAGTAATGAGAGATTCTATTTTCCGTGGCGACCGATAGAGGTTTCACCGCTCGGGTTTGGTTTCTTTAGCGAACGCGGGATGGTCGTCGTGATCAGCGAGATCGCGTGGATCTGGCTGCCGAGTCTTGCTATTGCTTTCATGGCTAGGTTGGTGTGGCGAAAAAGAATGAAAACGCAACCGGCAGATATTTCCCGAACGTAATATCCTAATCAATGAAACGCGGAGGCGCATCCTGTCCGGTGATGGGCGCGGTCTTCAAAACCGTCAGCGAGTACGCGAGAGCGTGCTTGGGTGGGTTCGACCCCCACACGCCTCCGCCAGTTCAATTTTAGATTTGGGAATTCGGATTTAGGATTTTTTAGGACTTTAGAGTCCGGGATGCGGTTGTATTGAGATAAGTTCTTGATACTTCCATGACTCAACACGAAATGAAGGCGCGAACCAAGAAATTCGCGCTTCGCATAATTCGACTAAACAGTGCACTTCCCAATACCGGATCTGCGGGGGTAATTGGTAAACAGCTCTTAAGATCAGGGACTTCCGTCGGCGCAAACTATCGTTCCGCGTGTCGAGCAAAATCGACCGCGGATTTTCTTTTTAAATTAAGTATCGTGGAGGAAGAAGCGGATGAGTCGGTCTATTGGCTGGAGCTTTTGGCGGAATCGGAAATTGTTCGCAAGACCGTGCTAGTGGAGTTAATGGACGAAGCGAACCAGATTGTAGCTATCATCGTCTCGGCAATCAAGACGACGAAGCTCAAGCGAAATCCCAAATCCGAAATCCGAAATCCCAAATCGAAATGAGAAGTTGGATCGCCCTCAACATGACTCCCGGTGTTGGCCCACGGGTGGCGACAAAGCTGCTTGAGGCGTTCGGTTCGCCGGAGAATGTTTTTCACGCCAGGCGAACACAGCTCGAATCGCTGCGGATCAAACCCGAAACGATCGAGAGCATAATCAAGCGAGAACTTTTCGACCGAGCCTCTGTCGAACTCGAACGTGTCAAAAAACTCGGCGGCGATATCCTGCTCCTTGACGACGGAAGTTATCCGGAGATGTTGCGTGAGATCGCGGACCCGCCGATCACGCTTTATGTCCGCGGCGAGTGGGAGGCATGTCTGACGCTGCCGTGCGTGGCGGTTATCGGCTCGCGACTGTGTTCGACCTACGGGATCAACGCCACCGAGATGCTTTCAAGAGATCTTGCATCGCGAGGCATCTGCGTCATCTCCGGCCTTGCCCGGGGGATCGATACGGCCGCCCACCGGAGCGCGATGAGTGGAGGAGGGAAAACGGTCGCAGTTCTCGGCACCGGCATCGACGGTGCGTATCCGAAAGAGAACGCGCGTCTGATCAAGGAAATTCTCGACTCGGGCGGAGCCGTCGTTTCGCAGTTCCCGCTCGGCACGCCGCCGCTAAAGGACAACTTTCCTTATCGCAACCGAATCATAAGCGGGCTGTGTCTAGGTGTGCTGATCGTCGAAGCGTCGGAGCGAAGCGGTTCGCTGATAACCGCCCGGCTTGCCCTAGAGCAGGACCGTGAGGTGATGGCCGTACCCGGAAACATCACTTCGGCAAATTCCTTCGGTACGAATTATTTGATAAAGTCCGGTGCGAAGTTAGTCCAGCAGTGGCAGGACGTCGTCGCCGAACTCCCCAGCGAGATCGCAGCCGCGATCCTGCCGCCGAAGATCGAGGAAGAAAAAGAGCGCGGCCGGAACGAAATTTCTCTACCCGATCTGAGCGTGAACGAGCGGAAGATTTGGTCGCTTCTTTCTTATGATGAGCCGCAACAAATGGATGTTTTGCTTGAGTTGAGCGGCATGTCTTTTGGCGATCTGAACACCGCTCTCGTCGCCCTCGACATACGTGATCTGATCCGGGTATTGCCGGGAAAGAATTACGCGCGGCGGATCTGACCGGCGAAGAGCGGCGGTTTGACACAGCTGGAACATAGGTGTTAGAAGTCAGATTGTCAGGTGCCACGTGCATCTGACTATTTTTTTCGGGGAAGGTTCCCGAGGAAGTTGTATGGCAAAGAATCTAGTGATCGTCGAATCGCCGGCTAAGGCTAAGACGATAAACAAGTATCTTGGACCGGATTATACGGTCCTCGCGTCTATCGGACACATCAAGGACCTGCCCGGAAAAGATCTCGGCGTGGATGTCGACAATAATTTCGAGCCGACCTATGAAGTAATTCCCGACACCAAGAAACGCAACAATAAGAAGATAGTCTCTGATTTAAAAAAGGCCGCGAAGATCAGTGAAGCGATCTACCTTGCGGCCGACCCCGACCGCGAGGGCGAGGCGATCTGCCAACATCTTGCCGAAGAGATCGTTCCAAAGAAGGGAAAGCAGCAGGTTTATCGCGTGATGTTCAACGAGATCACGAAGGCGGCGATCCAGGATGCGTTCAAGGAACCGAAGCAGGTAAACCAGCACCTCGTCGATGCCCAACAGGCTCGCCGGATCCTCGACCGCCTCGTCGGCTATAAGGTCTCGCCTATTTTATGGAAAACGATCGGCGGCAAGCTTTCGGCTGGACGCGTGCAGACCGTCGCGGTTCGCCTTGTCGTTGAGCGCGAACGTGAGATCGAGGCGTTCGGTAAGACCGAGTATTGGACGATCATCTCGAATCTGACCGCTGCCCTTCCGCCAAAGTTCGATTCGCGTCTTTATAAAATAGAGGAAAAGACGATAAAGACCGGGAAGTTCGATGAGGACTTGAAGGCGAATGAGACGCACATCCAGAACGAATCAGATGCCGGTGCGATCGTTGAGGAAGCGGGCAAACAGGAATTTATAGTCGATTCGGTTACGACGAAGGAGCGAAAGCGTAACGCGACACCGCCCTTCATCACCTCGAAGCTCCAGCAGGACGCGTCGCGCAAGTTCGGCTTCGCGGTCAAGAAGACAATGATGCTCGCGCAGAGGCTCTATGAGGGAATCGAAGTCGGTTCCGAAGGAGCCGTCGGGTTGATCACGTACATGCGAACCGATTCGACGCGCGTCTCCGATGCAGCATTAAATGAGGTCCGGGGATTCATCGGCGGAACATATGGTGAATCTTATTTGCCGGGCAAGCCTAACCTTTACCGCTCAAAAAAGGACGCACAGGATGCTCACGAAGCGATCCGCCCGACCGACGTAAATCGCACACCCGACAGCCTCGCAAACAAACTCGGCCCCGAAGAGCTGAAATTATACCGCCTGATCTGGCAAAGGTTTGTCGCGTCGCAGATGATGCCCGCGGTTTTCGATCAGACGACGATCGATATCAAAGCCGGACGGTTTACGTTCCGCTCGACAGGTTCGGTTCAAAAGTTCGACGGCTTCTTAAAGGTTTATCAGGAGGGCCGCGACGAAAAACCGGCCGAGGGCGAGGACGACGACGAAGAGCGCAGTTTGCCGCTGGTCCAGCAAGGCGAGGTGCTGAAGCTGAACGCGATCACGCCGGAGCAACATTTCACTGAGCCGCCACCGCGTTATTCTGAAGCCACGCTCGTCAAGGTCCTCGAGGAAAAAGGGATCGGCCGTCCGTCCACGTATGCGGCGATCATGACGACGATCCAGGACCGCGAGTACGTCGAGAAGATCGAAGGCCGGTTTCATCCTACACCGCTCGGCATGACCGTCAACGACCTGTTGGTCGAGACTTTCGACGACATCTTTAATGAGCGGTATACGGCGCGGATGGAAGAGGAGCTTGACGAGATCGAGGATGGAAAGCTCGCATGGCAGGATGCTCTGCGAGAGTTTTACGACAAATTTTCGAAGGACCTCGAGCTAGCCACCGAGACTATCAAGGGCAAGAAAAAGATGTCGATCCCGACGGACGAGATCTGCGAGAAAGACGGCGCCGGGATGGTCATCAAGTTCGGCAGATTCGGTCAGTTTCTTGCTTGTGAGAACTATCCGGAATGCCAGAACACGCGTGAGGTGAGCAAGAAAGGCTCGACCGAGGGTGATGGAGCGAATGGCGAGGAGGCCGAAGAGATTCCGGTCTGCGAGTTGTGCGGCCGTGAGATGGCGTTGAAGAAAGGACGGTTTGGATCCTTCTACGGCTGTACCGGATATCCCGAATGTAAAAATATCCGAAAGATCGCAAAGGGCGATCAAAAGCCGGTAGCTCCGCCCGTACCGCTCGATGAGATGTGTCCGAAGGACGGAGTGAATTTGGTCCGACGTCAGGGGCGGTTCGGCGAATTTATCTCGTGCTCGAACTACCCTAAATGCGACTACGTAAAGCGGGAAACATTGGGTATTAAATGCCCGAAGTGCGGCGATGGCGAGATCGTCGTCAAGAAATCCCGCCGCGGAAAGGCGTTCTACGGGTGCTCGGAATATCCGAAATGTGACGAAGTCTATTGGGACAAGCCGGTTCAGGAGGCGTGTCCAGAGTGTGCCGCACCTTATCTGCTGGAAAAAACGACGAAGCGCGACGGAACCGTGCGTTATTGCAAAAACGAAGAGTGTGATTATAAAATGGCCGTTGCAAGCCAGGAAGTAACGTTAGATAGTACGGCCGGCACCGAGGCTAAGACCGGATAGCGCACTTACTCGATGAACGAAAATATCCAGTTCCTGCAGGCGTTCCTGAAAAATCCTGGCACCGTCGGATCTATTACTCCGAGTTCGCCGGAACTGGCGCGTCGGATGGTAGCGGGAATCCGGCCAAGCGAGAACAACGTCGTCATGGAGTTGGGAGTCGGCACCGGAGCGATAACAAAGTTCCTTCAGGAGATCGTCCCGAACGAAAGTTCATATCTCGGGATCGAGCTTGACCGCGACCTCGTCCGCATCCTCAAGAAGAATTATCCGGAAATGCAGATCGTGCGTGGGAATGCCCTCGAGGCGGCCGACATCCATCGCAAGTCTGGCCTCGGCAAGGTCGGAACGATTATCTGCTGCCTACCTTTTGTCTCGATACCGAACGAGGTCGGCGAAAGGATCTTGCTCGAGATCGACAAGTTCATGCAGCTCGGCTGCACCTTCCGCACTTTCCAGTACGCCCACGGGTATTATTTTCCGTCCGCCATCAAACTTCGCGAATTCATGCGCAGGCGCTACGGCAAATCGAAGCGCAGCCCACTGATCGTAAAAAACGTCCCGCCCGCCTACGCCCTTACCTGGTCGACGGTGTGATGGTCGGTCACGAGCAAAACCTTTCCCCTCGCCTGTGGTATAAAGTAAGTAAATCTTCAAACGATTCAAATCAGTTCTCAGGAGAAGTAAAAAAATGTTACGACGCAGATTTTTGAGCGTAGTGCTGGTTTTCGCGTTCGCATGTCCGGCGAGCGTGTTCGCGCAGACAACAGCCGCCGTTGTCGATAAAGGAAAAACCGCGTCGACGACGGCAAAAGTTTATTCCGCTCCTAAAGAGGTCATCGACAAGATCCGTGACGAGGGCCTCAATCACTCGCAGGTGATGCAGACTCTCTCATACCTGACGGACGTAATCGGTGGGCGGCTTACTAATTCACCCAGCATGAAGCGAGCCAACGAATGGACCCGCGACACGATGACGAAATGGGGAATGCAGAATGCGAAGCTCGAGGCATGGGGCCCGTTCGGCCGGGGATGGTCGCTAAAAAGTTTTTCGGCGCAGGTGAATGAGCCAACCGCGTTTCCCGTTATTGCGTATCCGAAGGCGTGGTCTCCATCGACAAAGGGTGCGGTGACGAGCGACGTCGTTTATCTTGATGTCTCGAAGGACGAAGACTTCGCAAAATATAAAGGACAGCTTCGCGGTAAGATCGTGCTCATTTCGAAGCCGCGCGAATTGAAGGCCGACTTCACCGGAATGGGTGAGCGTCACACCGACGAATCGCTTGCGAAACTTGCGGCGGCTCCGGATCCCGCGACAATACAATCGCCCCAGACAGGTCCCGGGAATCAGAACCAGAATCCAAACCAGAATCCACAACAGCAAGAGCGTTTTCGTCAGTTCCAGATCGTACAAAAGATATCCACGTTCCTACTGGACGAAGGCGCAGGAGTTGTCGTCGATAACAGTCGCAACGGCTCGGGTGGTACTCTGTTTGTCCAAAGTGCAACCGTCGCTCCGTTTTCCGTCCCCGCGACATCGTCGGAGGCTCCTGCGCGGCGAGGACTTTCGCCTTACCAGAAGGAAGTCGAACCGCGGATATTGCCGCAGATGACGATGGCGAGCGAGGATTACAATCGTCTGGTTCGCATGATCGAGAACGGTGCGAAGCCGCGGATGACTGTCGATATTCAAACGCAATATCACGATGACGACCTTATGGGATACAACACCGTCGCGGAAATTCCCGGCACGGACCCAACGTTGAAAGAAGAGTTGGTGATGCTCGGCGGACATCTCGATTCGTGGCACGCCGGAACTGGGGCGACCGATAACGCCGCAGGCTGCGCTGTCGCGATGGAAGCCGCACGTATTCTGATCGCCTCGGGATTGAAGCCGCGGCGAACGATCCGCGTCGCACTATGGAGCGGTGAAGAGCAGGGCTTGAATGGCTCGCGTGAATATGTGAAACAGCAGTTTGGAGAACGAAAACCGGGCGAGAACAATCAACCGGGAGAGTTAGTGAAAACCGCCAACTACGATAAGCTTTCGGCTTACTACAATCTCGACAATGGTACCGGAAAGATCCGCGGGGTCTATATGCAAGGAAATGCGACCGTCCGGCCGTACTTCGAGACGTGGCTGACACCGTTCGCTGACCTCGGAGCCACGACGCTCACGATGTCGAATACGGGCGGTACCGATCACCTTTCATTCGATCGCATCGGTCTTCCGGGATTTCAATTCATCCAGGATGAGATCGAGTACGACACGCGTACTCACCACTCGAACCAGGACAACTACGATCGTATCCAGGCCGACGACATGAAGCAGGCCGCGACGATCATGGCCGCGTTCGTCTATCAGACCGCTATGATGGATGAAAAAATGCCGCGTAAGGT
>JBBKXD010000078.1:0-10858 GCA_037969295.1 Pyrinomonadaceae bacterium
AGCTTTTCCGACATGGCGAGTCCGAGGTAGCCGTACGGATTCGCCTCGTGCCGATCCAATTCGCCGATCACGACACGCTTTTCATTTTCAAAATCCTCTTCGTCAAAGCTCGGATATCGGACCGAGTCGTTAATGAACCGGATCGCGGTCGTGAGATACGTGCTCGTCGTGTTGAAATAATAATTAACGATCTCTTCCCGCGTGGTCCCGTTATAAATGCTGACCTCGTTGGCGTCCTTCAGATAAGATGTGTCGCCGATCCTGGATTTCATCGCCATGGCCCGCGAGCAGAGAGGATTCGCCCCAAACGTCATTCGCCCGGCATTTTCGCAGCCGTACAATTGCACCGCGATATTCGGCTTGAAAAACATGTGTTCGTATAGATGCGACAAACCGTTGAATTCCGGCGGCTCGGTAAACGAACCGTTCCGGACCGCGAGCTCAACGGTGACGATCGGAACGGACGGGTCCTGAAGGACTATTACTTCCAGACCGTTCGATAATGTTTTCGTAACGAATGGGACAGCGTACGCCGGTCGGGCAGATTCGGCCGCAGAGGGCTTCGAAGCGCTCGGGTTCGACGACTGGGCGAACAGACTATTTGAAAAGATCGATAGAACGGCTACCGATGCGAGCAGTAATTTTCTCACCAAAACTCTCCTGTAGGACCGACTGTCAGTGCGTTCTCTAGTAATTCGGCTCATCACTTCAACCCCTTTTTGCCGATCTGACGGATCGTAATAAGGGCTTCGCCTTGCGGGCGGGGCAAATTCCATCTTAATCTAATGGCAGGAGAAATAATCAATGGAACGCGACAATTTGATGCACGGCGCCCGAACGGCGTTGAATACAAATACCGATACCCGGGAATGGGCCGAAACCTACCTGAAGGAAAAGACGCGAGGCGAGAATTCGTCGATGACCGAAGAGGAGTTCGAAAAATACTGGAAATATCACAAGCCGGAGATCATGCACGCCGGCGCGGCGGAAGCGATCCAGGCGTGGAAACGTGAAAAAGTGAAAGGTGAAAAGGTGAAGAAGAAGCATTAGGGCTATCGAGCGGCGGCCGAAATAGATTTCATATGATTAGCGATGGACCCGCTAATGAATCTGGAGTTCTCACGGAGCGACCTTAATCGATCCTCGTCCATATAGCCGACCCGGGCCGCGATTTCGAGTAATGACCTCACCTCGCCTGATGAGCCTTTGGCTATATTTAAGAAATTTAAATACTCGCTTCGTGAACGTCTTTCGAAGCCTTCGGCAATATTTGCAGAAATAGAAACGGCGGCTCGCCGAAGCTGATCCTTCAATCCGTAATCAGTTCTCATCGCAGGCTCTTCCGTAAGCGAATAAATGTCGCTTGCGAGATCTACTGCTTTTTGCCAAATTATCAAGTCTTCAAATCGCTCGATCCTTTTCGAAGATGTGGGAGTCTTCATAGCAATTCACGGTTTTACTTTTTTACTTTTTCACTTTTTCACTTTTTCACTTTTTCACACTAAACACCTGGCATCGCCTTCTTCAGGGGCTTGAGCAGGATCGTAAGCACGACGGCCATTACAAGCGCCATCAGGCCAAGCACGAGGAAGAAGTTCGATTGATACCAGATGCTCCAGTAAATTCCGATCATCGTCAGCTTGTTGCCGATAGCGGTCGCGACAAACCATCCGCCCATCATTAACCCTCGCATTCTTATCGGAGCGACTTTGGACACAAGAGACAGTCCCATCGGTGACAGCATCAGCTCACCAAGCGATAAGATACCGTAGGCCAGCAGCAGCCAGAATGGCGAAAGTTGGAACAGATAAGCACGCGTGAGAATCGCGGTTTCGTGCCGAGTGCCTTCTCCCGGAGCCAAACTATCGATAGCTGCCACAAGCCGATCCCCGCCTGGTACGGTTTGCTGTGTGGCTTCGTCGACCTTGGGCGAGAACTTAACATCGTTTACTACAAGCTTCGCCTCCTGTGGCGGGAAAAACCACGCAACTATGCTGTTCCATAAGCCTGGTTCAACTGTCTTTACTGGTTCTTTTAGCGGTTCACGGACAGTTAGTATCTTTTGAAGGACATCCTCAGGAACCCCGTCCGCTCGAAGATTCTCTGCGACACGTTCGTTTATTCGAAAGGAGCCTGCAGCCAGCTCTGTGGAGGATGGTTGCCGGGTCTCGCCCAGATTCGCAGCGTAAAAAAGCACAAAAAATGAAATGGCCGTCAACGTCATGCCGAACGCCATCTTCGTTGGTGTCGAAGGCTCTTTCCCACGCCGGTCCAGAAAGCCCCAGAACCACACGAGCGGAAACGTCAAGATTATGATCCAGGCCGGATTGATCGCATTCGAGATCGTACCCGTCACGTTCCATGCGGTGTTGTCGTCTGCCCAATACGTAATAGTTGATCCGCTTTGATGAAAGACCATCCAAAAGACGATGACGATGATGAAAATGACGATCAGCGCCATGACGCGTTTCCAGTCCGGAACGGCATCCATCAGCTTGTTTCTCGCCTGTGCGTCCGCAGCGAACGTTGAGCCGGGCGTCGTCGCGTGACCGCCTTCTTCCTGATCGCTTATGCCATGGGGCGGAGCGTCAACTGCTGTGGCGGCAGTGTCGGCTGCCTGGTTGGCATCTCTCCGAGCCTGCTGTCTTAAAGCGAGGGCGTTGGGGTCTTCGACAATATTTTTATACTTCCAGAGAATGGCAACGGAGATGACCATTCCAAATGCCGCGACGGCAAATGCCGCGTGGAAACCGAAATACGCCTTGACGATCTCCATCACTATCGGCGCGAACATCGCACCGATGTTTATCCCCATATAGAAGATATTGTAGGCCCGATCCTTGAGGTGGCTGCCTTCGGGATAGAGGTTGCCGACCATCGTCGAGACGTTCGGCTTAAAGAATCCATTTCCGATGACCAGGCAGGTAAGGGCGAGATAAACGGCCCATAGCGCGGGTATCGAAAGAAGCCCGTGGCCGGCCATAAAGAAAAAACCGCCGATCATAACGGCCTTTCGATAACCCGTGAACCTGTCGGCGATAAATCCACCGATCAGCGGGCTGGCGTAAACGAACATCAGATAGTTCGCATAGAGCCCGGTTGCCTCGGCGGCCGTCCATCCGAAGCCTTCGGTCGGGTCGCGAAGATAAAGCGTAAAAAGCGCCAGCATCGAGTAGAAGCTGAAACGCTCCCACATCTCTGTAGCAAACAAAGCATAAAGTCCGCGAGGGTGTCCCTGCGCGTGTCCTGCGGCAGCGGCATTATCGAAAGTCCCGGCATTTGCACTCATTTAGTTTTCACCTTTTACCCGTTGGAATTTTGAAGAGAGTTAGGCAGAATATAGCAGATAAAGCCATGTAACAAAAAGGAATATTCGCGGGTGTCGGCCCGGCCAGGGCCGTTTCTTAGCTTCAGGAACCAATCGATATGCTTTCCATTCTCGGCATTGTTGCGATCGTGGTAATCACCATACAAGTTTACAAAACCGCCGCCGGCACGGAACGCAATGCGTCCGGTTGGGCGGCTATAACCGTCGTGATCGGTATCGCGATCCAGTTTGTAATGCCCGTCATCATTGCCTTCCTGATCGGCGTCTACCTCGTAGTTACGGGAACACCGGCGGAACAGCTGCAAAACGGTCTCTTCGGACTTATGTCGGTCATCGGTGTCGCGGCGATCGTCCTCAGCATCGTGGGAATGTTCCTTGTTGCCAGGCATGTTTCGAAAGTAAAAGACGATAATACGAATGGACAGGCGCCACCACCGCCGCCCGTCTTTGGTAATATTCAATAGAAATGGAATTGTTTCAACGGCTCGGCGCCGAGATCGAAGATGTCTGGCGCGAGCAGAACTATAACGAAGAGGTTTTTCCGAAGCTCGCAGCCGAGGCGCTTGGGCGTGCGAATCTCCCGTCAAAGCTATCCGCGTGGGAAGTCATCGAGTGGACGCTGCGGCAATCAGAACTCCCGCCGCAAAAGGATCCCACCGGTAACTTCGGTGATCCGCCGATAACGATCTTCGTCGCGCCGCGATTCTACATCGATGTTTACTTTTGGCTCGACGGCACTACGCAGATACATCAGCACAGCTTTTGCGGAGCGTTTCAGGTTCTGCTCGGTTCAAGCATTCACAGCTGGTACGAATTCGATCGGACCGAAAGCGTCAACATGTTTGTCGAGACCGGCGAGATGAGCCTCAAGGTTTGCGAGCTGCTCAAGGTAGGCGATGTGCAGAAGATCCTCGCCGGGCGCCAGTACATTCACTCCCTTTTTCATCTTGATCAGCCGTCGGCCACTATCGTCGTTCGTACCGAAAAAAGTCCTTTGCACCTGCCGCAGTTCTCATATCACAAACCCTACATCGCGACGGATCCGTTTTTCGATCATCAGACGACGACGAAAAAACTTCAGAGTCTGGTTCCCCTGTTTCGAGTAGATCATCCGGATACCGATCGGATCATTGCGGAGCTGCTCGAGACCGCGGATTTTCAAACAAGCTTCGCCGTACTGTCGATGGTCCACGGCCATCTCACCGGAGGCCACCTCGGACAATTATTCAGTCTTGAAGGACCGGCCGCACGGTTTGCTGCGGCTCTCGATATTGTCAGGCGCCGACACGGACCAAAGGCCGAAAAACTTAACGAGATCTTCGAGCACCGCGATCGCATAAACGATCTGGTCAGGCGACGCGGCTATGTGACGAACGCTGAACACCGATTCTTTTTTGCGCTGCTAATGAATGTCGATGGACGAACCCGGATCTTGTCGCTTATAAAAGAGCGCTTTCCCGACGCCGATCCGATCGATAAGATTCTCGACTGGGCGTACGAACTCGCTCAAACCCGCGTCGTCGGCGTGAACACGCCGAATGCGCTCGGCATCGAAAACTTTGGGGATATCGATCTGTCGATCCTGGAGAACTTGCTGCGTGGAAAGTCTGACACCGAAGCTATCGCGGCGTTGAGTGCAGAGTACGGCACGGAGAAATTAGTTGAGGCGGATCCGGACGCGAAATTGGCCCGAATTCGAAACTCTGTTATCTTTCGTCCGCTTTTGTCGGAATGATTTGCCAGACAATGGTGGTTATTTTAGACTTACCATTCGTGCCCTTGTAGCTCAACGGTTAGAGCAGCGGACTCATAATCCGTTGGTTGTAGGTTCGAATCCTACCGAGGGCATATCCAGACAAGAGACAAGAGACGGGAGACTAGAGACAAGGAGAAATCGCTCCTGTCTCTAGTCTCCCGTCTCTTGTCTGATCTTGGTAGCGCATAGGGGAGTTGAACCCCTCTTTCGAGGTTGAGAACCTCGCGTCCTAACCGATAGACGAATGCGCCGTTCTATCGCGAGTCGGCCAATAGTTTACCCATTTAGCCCGAATTGGGCAACACCTGTCCGGAACCCCAGCGCTAAACATTAAACCGAAAATTGACGATATCCCCTTCCTGCATGACGTATTCCTTTCCCTCTAGCCGGACAAGTCCCTTTTCCTTTGCCGCGTTCATCGATCCCGAATTTATGAGATCGTCGTAGGAAACAATTTCGGCGCGGATAAACCCGCGTTCGATATCGGTGTGAATTTCGCCGGCCGCTTGCGGAGCCTTGGTACCCGTCGGGATCGTCCACGCCCTCACTTCTTTCTCGCCGGCGGTAAGAAACGACATCAGCCCGAGCATGTGATAGGCGGCTTTGATAAGTTGGTCGACGCCCGATGAAGTGAGGCCGTGCCCCGCGAGATATTCCGCGCGTTCCGATTCGTCGAGAGCGACCAGATCCGCTTCGAGCTTCGCGCAGATCACGACGACATCGGCATTCTCCGACGCGGCGTGTTTCTTCACCGCTTGTACGTGCGGGTTCGAATCGGGATCGGCGAGCGCCGCCTCATCGACATTCGCCGCGTAGATCGTCGGTTTAGTCGAAATAAAAAACCAGCTCCTGACGATCGCCCGTTCGTCATCGGTCAGATCGGCGGCCCGAGCCGGACGTCCTTCTTCTAAGACTGGCTGGATCTTATCCAGGAGTTCGATCTCGCGCTTCGCGTCCTTATCACCGGATGACTTTGCCGCACGGGCTGCCTTGTCGCGACGTTTCTCAGCCGACGCAAGATCGGCGAGCGCGAGTTCGATCTGTATGGTCTCGATATCGCGCACCGGATTCACCGAGCCTTCGACATGAATGATGTTCTCGTCTTCAAAGCAACGGACGACCTGGATCACGGCGTGCGTCTCGCGGATGTTCGCGAGGAACTGATTGCCGAGGCCTTCGCCCTTCGAGGCACCGCGCACGAGGCCGGCGATATCGACGAACTCAACCGTCGCGGGAACGAGCTTTTGCGCCTTGTTCATCTTTTCGAGAACCGGCAGCCGATCATCCGGAACCGGTACGACGCCGATATTCGGCTCGATGGTGGCAAACGGATAGTTTGCTGCGAGTGCCGCCTCCTGTGCCGTCAGCGCGTTAAAAAGTGTGGATTTTCCGACGTTGGGTAAGCCAACGATTCCAGCTTGTAGCATACGATTACTCTAGGTTTCCTTTCGGACACCGAAACAAAACTAGAATTGTAAACGGTTAGCCGTCGAAACGCGACTGGAAGGAAAGTTTAGTAGCGGGTCAGGTTAAACAGGTCAGCCTGGCAACAAAGGGTTCGAACTTTGCGGCTTTGCGACTTTGCGGGACAACCCTCGTTCGAAAATTCCCGTCGCTGGTGTTCCCGCAAAGACGCTAAGACGCAAAGAAATCTGATACTGAAAATGGCCCCACTACACTACTGCGGCAAGTATGCATTCGGGACGGGCTTGTCGCCACCGACGCCGAATTGAAGAGCATAGAATCCGTTCTGGCTTTGCAGCAGGTACCAGACGCCTGTCGACGGCCGGAACACAGCCGCGTCATCGCGCCCGTCGCCATCGAAATCGCCCGTCACGGGGATATCGCCGGTGATACCAAATTGAAATTGGCTAAAGCCACCGGTCGTTTGCAGCAGATACCACGTACCATCGCGAAGCACTGCGAAGTCGGTCTTTCCGTCTCCGTCGTAATCACCCTCAGCCGGCCGATCGGTCGAGATGCCGAACGCGACCGCGGTGAATCCGTCATCGGAACTTCTCAGGACATACCAGACACCACTCGACGGACGCCAGACGGCGATATCCGCCCTGCCATCACCATCGTAATCAGCCTGGACGGGCTTGTCGCCGTCAATGCCGAACTGCCTGATCGTGTATGTGCCCAAGCTGTCGCTGTTCGAGATGTACCAAACACCCGTCGACGGGCGAAAGACAGCAAGGTCTGCCTTCCCGTCGCCGTTGTAGTCGGCCGCGGCCGGTATATCGCCGGTTGAGCCAAACTGTCTCGCCGTATAAACTCCGGCTTTTGTCAGCGTGTGCCATGTACCATTGGAGGGACGAAAGACAGCCTGATCGGTCTTTCCGTCGCCGTCATAATCGGCGGGTGTTGGAATATCGGTTCCCAGACCGAACTGCGTAATGATGTAACCCGTACCATTGCTTTTCTGCACGTACCAAACGCCGTTGTCCGGACGAAACACGCTGATGTCAGTCTTACGGTCGCCGTCGAAGTCGGCTGTGCGATTTTTTGCCACCGCGATTCCAGCCACCGGGCCGTCAGAAATGTTCCCGTCGATGTTGAATGTCACGCCGCCCCATGTTTCGTTATGCGGGGCTTGCCATTGCTTAATTCGCTGATGATTGTTCCAGAAGTCGGTCGTAAAATTTGCGGGAGTTAGATACCGCCAGACAGATTGGATGTTGTCCCAACGCGCCATCCAGATCGCATCCATCCGGCTCGCCGCCGGCATCGCGGCCCAATCGGGATCTGCATTGAATGGCGACCCGTACACGCCCGAGATGTATCCGAGCTCATGAACACGCTCGGTCCAGCCTTTTAGAAAAGCCAATGTCGCCGTCCGACACCCGGGCGTTGAAACGGTTTCATCGTAGCGCTCCATGTCGTAGTAAAGAACGCTGCCGGTTGTCAGTCCGATATTGTTCGCATCGGTAACGGCGATATCCGCTTCACCACGTCCCTGCTGCTCGGCGATGGCCACGTCGTAGCTGAATTTTACCGTCGTCGCCGAAGCCGTGCACGGCGATTGATAGCCGACGATCGTCGGGATCAACCCCCAACCCTGGGCCGATACGGAGTCGATCCACGCTGGATTATTATTGAACGGCTGCGACGGACATGCTCGGTTGCGTCCGCTCATGTAAATGTTTGAATCGTAGTGCGGCGAGTTGTCCCACCAGACCTGCATCTGAGCGACGCTGCCCGCCTGGCACTTGTCGAAGCCACGATTAAGGCTGATGCGCGTTGCTCCGCCCGGAGGTAGTGCGAACATCGGCGTAATTTCGGAACGGGCTTTTTCTTTTTCGATTCGTGCGAGGCCAACTATCTTTGACGGAGTGATGTCCGCGTCCCCGGCGAGAATTCTCGTTTCCTGAACACATCCCGTCTTGAACCCGGCGCATGTTCCTTCGGTTATGATCGTCCAGTTACCCGAACGCTTTTCCACCGGCTCATCCGACGCCCGCAGATCAACCCGCTTTTCGGCGAATCTCCATGTACGTCCGTCGTCGTCAGAGATGTATTGCACAACACCTGAAAAGTTTGAGCTTGTCGTAATGCGAAATGAAACCTCGAGACGGCCGCTGGATTCGATCACAAGTTCGGCGCTAGTGGGATCGGCTTCGTGCCTTTGCAAGTCGACAAGCTTGAGATTCTCCCGTTCCCAACTGCCGCCGCCGTCTCGGGTCCGCAGTAAAGTCACGCGATCGCCGTTTCGACTGGACAAGATCGCGTAACCATTCAGATGGTCGGCGAATCGCGCGGTAGCTATCGTTTCATAAGAAGCGACGCCCACGCCCAGCTCTGCCCACGTCGAGCCCCCGTCGGCGGTTCGAAAGATGGCGTCCGCCGTGTAGGCGATTCCCATATTGCCGTCGAATTTTTGGATGTTTTTTATTTGGGCACTCGGGGCGGAACGCTGCATGGACGGTGGCCTCTGCAGCGTGCTGATGAGCTCCATTCGACTGAAGGAGCTATCTTGCGCAGCGATGGTGGTCGAAAGTAAAAAGCCGATGGCGAGGATGAGCGTGTTCTTTTTCATTGTGTTGGTATTGGCAGAGCTAATGGAAATTTAGAAAAGTATAGCGGCTCGCAATACATTTTTCCAGAAGTATTTCCGTTGCACTGAAGTTTTGACTGCCGCCCGTAATGAGTTAATTTAGTTTGAAGTTTTGCCGTCCGCGCCTATGTTAATTTCCCTTCTCTTAGTCACGATTGCCGCCGCTGGTGGATTTGCCGTCACATATCTCATCGACGACGACGCGCCCTTCATGTGGCGGCTTGCGGCGGGAAATGTGCTCGGAGCTGCTGTATTCGGCACGATCGGATTCGGTTTAGCGTTGGCGTTCGGGTTGAACGGAGGCGTAGCCGCTGCGGCGGCAGTATTAACCTTGGCCCCGCTGCTGCTGTTTTACCGCAGCGCGCATCGCAAAAAATTCCAGCACGATTGGTCTCTTGCAAAAGGCAAAGTCCAGGGGACGAACTCGCGAAAAGTTTTGCGCTTTGCGTACTACCTGTTTTTCTTTCTGCTCTTCTTTTTCTTCTTCGACCGCGCGATGCTCGACTCCGACGCGGGAATTTTTACCGGCGCATCGCAAAACCTGGGCGATCTGCCGTTTCATCTCGGTGCGATCTTGGGCTTTACTGAAGGGAATAATTTTCCGCCTGAGAATCCCTCATTTGCGGGCGCCAGGTTTTCGTATCCGTTCATCGCCGACTTTCTTACGGCATGTTTCGTAAAGCTTGGCGCCGGCGTCCGCGACGCGATGTTCGTACAGAACCTGTCGTGGGCGTTTTCCCTGCTTGTCATTTTCGAGCGTTTTGTATTGAAGCTGACGAACGATCGTCTCGCCTCGCGGATCGCCCCGGCGTTGTTGTTCTTCAGCGGCGGTCTCGGGTTCTTGTGGTTCTTCAGCGATTATTGGTCGCAGGCAAAAAGCTTCTTCGATTTTCTCGCACACTTGCCGAAAGACTATACGATCGGCGATCAGTTTCGGTGGGGAAACTCGATGGTCGTTCTCTTTATCACGCAACGAAGTTTGTTGCTCGGGATGCCGCTTACGCTGATCGTATTGGGGTATTTGTGGAACGTGTTTGCGTCGGACCCAAACCTCGCCACCGAGCGCACAGAGAAATCCGATTCCGGTTCTCCGCGTCTCCGCGTCTCCCCTTCTCACCGTCTCCCTTTCTCCCCCACTCCCCATCTCCCCTTCTTCATTTCTCCTTTTCTCATTGGCGTTCTTGCCGGCCTGTTGCCGCTTATCCACCTGCACAGTCTCGCGGTGTTGTTTGTCGTTGGAATTTTTCTCTTTATCCTGAGGCCGGAGAAGTGGTTGACATGGACGCTGTTCGCCGTTGGCGTCGCGATCGCCGCCGTACCCGAGCTGCTTTGGTCGATCTCGGGCACCGCGACCGAGACAAGTAAATTCTTTGCATGGCACTTCGGGTGGGACAAAGGTGACAAGAATTTCTTCTGGTTCTGGTTTGCGAATACAGGTTTATTTATTCCCCTGCTTGTGGTGAGCTTCTACCTGATTCTCTTCCCGCAAAGTCGCAAAGACGCAAAGCCGGATACGAAAGGGTCGAAGCATAAACTCGCGACGATCGATGACAAGAACTCACCATTCACCATTCACCATTCACCATTGATCTTTTTCTACCTTCCCTTCGCGTTTCTATTTGTTGTCTCAAATGTCGCAAAGCTCGCACCGTGGGAGTGGGACAACATTAAGCTGTTGATATATTGGTTTGTAGGCTCGATCCCGTTCGTCGCGTGG
>JBBKXD010000079.1:0-12124 GCA_037969295.1 Pyrinomonadaceae bacterium
CTTGCAGAAACTGCCCGTCAGGCGCGGATCTCCACAGAAAGGAAAAAAGCCCGTCGGGTCGCATTCCCGACGGGTCAAGGTAGAAACAGGAGGAATTAGAAAGACTGTTCGCCGACGAACTCACGCCCCACGGCTTTGGCTTTCTCACTCAATTAAAGTGATGCCCGAAGTCAGGCCTGAGTTGCTTGACCACGAAATAGTCCTTCCCTTGCCCCCCTTGTCATATCGTCGCAATTGTCCGCTATCGAGTGGAAAAAATGGCTCGCCTAAATTTCTTCAGGCGAGCCAAGTATCCCGTTCGTAGTAACCGCTCCTAGAACAGCACCCTAAATCCAAACCGAACGGTCCTCGGACTTTGAAACAGCTGCGGCAGTTTGTATCGGGAGTCGAGCCGATTCGTCGGATCGGCCGCCAGATGATTCAGGATAGGTTGAAGAAGAGCACCCGAGGTATACGCATTGGCGTAAAGTCTCGGACGCTCCCCTGAAGGGGCGGTCGGGAACATGGCCGCATCGTTCGGCCTTCCCGTCGTGGTATTCATTGTCGGATAGATACCTGTAACCGTCGCCTGATCCCAAACATTGAGGAGATTTAGATCGACAGCCATCGTAACCCTGTCGTCGCGACCAAACCGGTAGCGGTGCGTAATGTTGAAATCGGTCTGAGAGAACATCGGAGACCGTCCGAGATCACCGCGGTGGTAAAAGACCTGTGGAGTTATGCTCGACTGACCGTAGATGGACGTCGTCATCGGAGCTCCAGATGTGACCGTCTGGAAAGCTGAGAACTCGGTCGAGTTCTTCTTACCGCCCATCCAGTTATAAATATAAGCCCCATAGACATTAAATACATGGGGTCGGTCAGTCGGCAACGGTCCATTATCCGGCATCCCTTCAGCAGTAAATCCGATGAACGGCAAGTCGAACGCTCGACTAACTCCCGGTGACAGTCGTCCATCGACCAAATGAGGCTCGTCGGAACTTGTCAGACCGGTGTAATTTCCATGCAGTCGGCTGAATGTATAGTTAGCGTTGAAGTACCAGTTGTTGGACAAACGTTTGTCGAGAACAAACTCCAGTCCGTCGTAACGTCTCTTCGGCCTCGTAGATTTCAGGTAACCAAGTTCCTGAAGCGTTCGAAGGTGAAGACCGCTTCCAGGATTGCCAATAATATACGCCTCGCTACCTGCGGCATTGACAATGCCGGCGTCCTCAACTGCCTCGTCGACATTTTTGTACGTGTAGCGAACGCGGAAGACATAGTTCCTGCTGATCTGACGCTCAGCTCCGAAGGTAAATTCCGTTTGCTGGAAGGGCTTCAGATCCGGGTCAACGGCACCGAAACCGGTGTACGGACCCGCGCCCGGTTCATTAGCGTTGATACGTAGGTTCCTCTGGCACCTGCTTCGCGCACCGCCGATGATAAAGCCCGTCGACGGACAAACGCTAGGTCCGCTGAACCCGCCCACAACGTTAGTTATATTGAACATCGAAGCGCTCTCGCCGGGGAAGATCTCGAAATAATCCTCGAGGAAAACATCTCCGCCGAAGAGTCCACGCGGAAGTGCAAATTTAACGCGGTCGTAAAACTTGCCGTAGCTTGCGAATATCTTCGTTTTTCCGTCACCGAAAACGTCGAACGCAAAGCCCAGACGCGGCGCGATCTTTTCTGTCCAGTCGAAGTCTACACCGCTCGGGATGCCGTTAAAGGTAGGTAGGTCCTCTTTCTCGAAGCGGACGCCCAGATTGATGGTCAGGCGACGGGTCGGCTGCCATTTATCCTGAATAAAGATACCCTGACTCAGGTTGCTTCCCTCCCCGTTGGTACCCTGGCGGCGGAAGGATGCGGAGCCGATGGCTCCCGGTGTATCGGTCACACCTGGTTGCGTACTCGAAATCGGCGTGCCGACAAAGAACCGGAGCTGTCCGATCGCATTGTTACCCGACTGAACATCGTTAAGGATGGAGTAACGCTGATATCCCCCCTTCAATTCGTGCCTGCCCAAGGCGCTGAAAATGTAGGAACCGGAGAATTCGTACGTTTCACGGATTGAAATGTCTTTGGCCGTCAATGAATTCGCTCCGGTGGTCGAACACGGGAAAGGCGCCGGATTCGTCGGCGGCGTGCGGTTGCAAGCTGCGATCTGCACAACCTGTGGCACGAAGTAGTTTCCTAATTTTTCGTTCAAGAATCCGCGGTTGTATCGGCCGTCGATTACCAGATTACTGGTCGGTGTGTAGACGCCGGAGAACGTTACAACGTTCGAAGTCTGACGCCCGCCCTGCAGTGGCCTGTAGGCTGTTTCGGGCAAAATGCCGATGCTTCCACCGAAATTGGCGGTCGGAATGCCGGCATTGTTAAAGACGTAGGAGGAGGAACTTACGTTCGAGAAACCGCTACCCGGAAGACTTCCCTGTTGTTTCACCGGATTCCACAGGAACGTACCTGTGAGTCTCAAGTTATCAAAAGGGTTCGAGTCAATTCGTCCGAACGCGTACTCGTATGTCGTTTTTCTCCGGAACTTTTCGGTCGCGAGCAGGGTACGCGTTGACTGAGGTGCATTTGTGAAATATCTCGTGTCCACCTCGGTGACGAAGACCTGCGGCGTGTAGCTTCCGAAAAACCAGACCCGATTCTTGACGATCGGTCCGCCAAGGTTCGCGGTCGGGAAAACGTTGGTACCTTGCGTCTTTGGCGGCTGAAAATATTCCGGGCTCTGCGTAAAGAACGATGCGGCCGCGCTTGTTCCGCCTAGGAGCCGACGCGGGCTACCGTTGAACTTGGGAACTTCAAATTGGATACCTGTTTCACCGTGAAAGTCATTGCTGCCGCCGCGGGTCACTACGCTCACAACGCCACCCGTCGCACCGCCGTATTCGGCATTAAAGCCGCTCGACTTGATCTGAATTTCCTGAACGAGTTGTGTGGGTATGTTATAGGTCTCGTTGAGCGTACCGGTTCTGTAATTGGTCACTTCCTGACCGTCAATCACGAACACGTTCTCGCCACCGGAGGCCCCGTCGACTGAGAAACCGCCCGTCCTGGATTCCGGCCGTGTACCGGGAACTGTCTTAAGAAGACTGGTAAATCCCGTGCTCTTAGGAAGCAGCTCAATTCGCTGCGCACTAATGTTCGTCTGGATCGCGCTATTGGTCGTATCAACCGGCGGGGCGTCCGACACGGCGACATCGACCGTCGTAACGGTTGTCCCCGGGGCCACGGTTATCTCCAGCAACGTATTTCTACCGATCGCGACAACTACGTTCTCATACCGAGCTTCGCCGAATCCCGCCGTTGCACCGGCGACAACGTGATAAGACCCCGGAGGGATCTGTAACGCACGAAAGAATCCTTCGTTATTGGTCGTATAGGAACGCTTAAAACCGGTTCCGATACCTGTTGTTGTGGTTGAGGTCAGGCCGTGCTCCGAAGCGGAGATAGTGACCGTCACGTTCGGTACCACGGCACCGTTCGCATCCCTGACGGTTCCTTCGATGCCGCCGGTCGTTTCTTGTGCGATCGCTGTCGCTGAAACAAAAAGAACTAAACACAGCGTTAGCGCTACAAATCCGATCTTCTTCATTATCTTTTGCTCCTAATAAAATAGTTTCTGCAAACGACTTTGCTAGTTGTCTGTGCCGAAGCAAGCCGTCGTAAGAGGCGAAGCGGTCATGCCGCATTCAGCAATGCTAGAACCTTCCCGAAAACGATAAGTTGTATAAAGATTCCTGATGAAAACAGGGTTAACGAAAACGAACGTTGATGTACGATAGCACAACTTTACAAAAGTGTTAACGGAGAATCGGATTTTTTTGAGAACTTTTTTTAAGGTTATCGGTAGCCGAGAATTGTGCCTTTAAGTCCAACAGCCCAGCCGAACTTCTTTGTAATGTACAGTCCGAAAAGATGCCCGGTTGTGGAGCTTTCCTGCCTGACCCAGGTCCGGCCTTTGTCGGAGGAACGCAGGATGAGGCCCCCGTGCCCGACGATCCATCCGTTCTTATCGTCAGCGAAATCAACCCGCATGAGATTGGCGGAATGGTTAACCGTAACGCGTTGCCAGTTGAGACCTCCGTTTTCAGTGCGAAGAATGACGCCTTTTTCACCTACGGCATAACCCTCTTTATCGTCTCGAAAATCGACATTGAACAGAGCGAGACGTGTCCTGGAATTTTGCAAGATCCATGTGTCGCCCCCGTTAACGGTCGCCAGGATCACTCCTTCGTCGCCGACTATCCAGGCTTTCGAGCTGTCGCTGTAGTCGAGGTGAAAGAGCTCACTCTTCGATGGTACGACCACGCGCCGCCACGTCTCGCCGCCGTCTTCAGTCCGCATGACGAGTGAATCTATGACGTTGCCGGCGCGATTCAAAAGCGATCCAACAACAAGACCGCGCTTCTTGTCAGCAAACCGGATGCTGAGGAATTCCGGGGTCCCGTTCCTAAACGTACCCGGGCGATAGATAACAGTCTCACGCCATGTCTCACCGGCATCGGCGGTAATAAACAGCTTTTTGCCGGCAACGAGATACCCGTTCTTATCGTTTCGAAAGTAGATCTCATTGATATCTTCGGTTGTGTTCAACGGGTAGGTTTTCCAGGTGCGGCCGCTGTCCGATGTCGACGCGAGATAGCCGTTATCTCCGGCAACCCAACCATTTTCGGAGTTAGTGAAATAAACCGCAACAAGATCACTCTTTGTTCCAGAAGCGATCTTCGACCAGCCGGTCTGTGAGAGAGCGGTGACGGCGGAAACGATGACGAGAAACGAAATATAGATAACTTTTGAGATAAACCCCTGCACGCTTTGTGACCCTCCGGACGAAACAAAAAAGGTGATCTTCGGCGAGTAGGATAACCTTTTGCCCGCCGAAAATCACTTGTCTAAAGGCTCTGCAATCTCTATCTTGTCACGCGATACACCTTGTTCTTCCACACAACGACGACTTCCTCGCCCAGTGAAAAATATTGTGCAAGCTCCCTCTCGCGCGTCAGGACAGCAAAATATTCGTCGCTCGCGAACTTCAGGTTAACCTCAGACTGTTTGAGCTCAGGTTTAAACTCGACATCGACCCAGACGTTGCTTTGCTGGACGAAGTTCTTGTTCGCAACGAACTGATTCTGCGCGCTGTTTTGGACAATTACCTGCTCTTCGAGACCTGAAGCTCGGTTCCTGATCGACACATTATCCTTCATGACATTCTGCTGTACGCTCTGACGCACGGCGCCGTCGGGGTTGATCCCGGACATGTTGGAAATCGCGGATTACCGTTCGAATCAACCACGGTTGTTCCGTTCACGCCGTTTCTGATCCACCGAAAAATTCCCTGGCGGGCAGTTTCCGTGTAGACGGTCCGCGTCACGATCGCGCTATCGTACGCCCGCAGCATCTGTAGGTTTGCAAAAAAGAACGCCTTGTCCTTTAACAGCCGCGGCTTTGTGTCTTCGCCAAATCCTGGATTGAACAGCGGTCCCCCGATGCTTCCGCCAAAGATGTGCTGCACGAATTGCTCTTTCGCCTGATTGTTCACATTTGCCGGGTAGCTGCGAGCATGGAATTCTGGCGTCTGGTAATACTCAAAAATATTTCCGTGAAATTTGTTCGTACCTGACCGTCGACTCGTTTATGTCGATGCCATCCAGCGTGAAATTGAAGGGGTGACCTGTTCTGGAGTTCCCTTGCCTGATCTATGTTCAGCCTTTGTCGGAGGACCGGAGTATGAGACCCCCGTGCCCGACGATCCATCCGTTCTTATCGTCAGCAAAATCTACCCGCATGAGATTGGCGGAGTGGCTCACCGGAACGCGTTGCCAGTTGACACCTCCGTTTTCAGTGCGGAGGATGAGACCTTTTTCACCAACGGCGTAACCCTCTTCATCGTTACGAAAATCGGCATTGAACAGAGCCAGTCGCGTTTTGGAATTCTGCAGACTCCACTCGTCACACGGTGGGTCGTCTCCAGGATAACGCCTTGAACGATTTCGCATTACTGGCCATACTGGTTTGGAATCTTATAATCACTTTTGGTCCGAGTCTGAAACTTTCCCGAAATATTAGTACCGATCATCCGTTTCAGTGCCGGAGTGGTCAGGTATCGATTGAGCGACTCGTATAAAGTTAATGACCTTCAGAACTTTCCGGTAATTTAATGGATTTGAGAAAAATAAAAGAATTCGAAGATGTTGGCACAAGGGATATATCTCTTTTGGTGCCCGTTGCCGGTTTGATGATTTTGGTCGTGATCGGGTTCTTTACACTGATGATTTTCACTTCCGATTATGGAAATCCGTTTCGGGAGATGTATCTGATGCCGTGGGTTTTTGCCGCTGGGATCGTTATCTGCGCTCCCAGCGTGTATCTGTATTTGAAGGGGGAATTCAATTTTTTTCACCCGCTGGTCCTGGCCGCCTGGTCCTACTTTTTTCCGGCATTTTTTGCCGGCGGTCTGGTTTTGGCGAGCGGAATCTCGGAACCATATTTCCTGGCTTTTATAGACGACCAGTCCTACAATCTTCCGCTCACACTGGTTTATGTGATGCTCGGTTACGGCGGTTTGACCCTCGGCTATTATCTTCTGCCGGGGCGTTGGGCCGGAAGAAAAATCGAAGCCCGGTTGCCTGTGTTGAAGTGGGAAACCAAAGATGTCCTGATTCCTGGTCTGATCTTACTGGGTATCGGTCTGGTCAATACGGTTCTGGGATTTGTCAACGGTTTGTTGGGTTATCAAAAGGTTGAGGAGATCGGAGCGTTTGACGGCGTTTTATTTCTGTTGACGCTCCTTTGGCTAGAGGCCAGTCTTCTGCTTTGGCTCGCCGTTTTCCGAACCAAAAGATTAAATGTCAATCATTACATAGTGATTGGAATTTTATTGGTCTCATCGCTGGTAAAGGCCGCGTTTCAAGGAAATCGCGGGAGTTTGTTTCAGATTTTCATACTGATCGCCTTTGCCTTTGCTTTATCTGGTCGCCGATTTCAGATCAAGTACCGCGTCTATGCTGCGGTCTTTATCACGGCTTCGATCATTATCGGGATGATCTACGGAACCACGTTTCGCAATATCAAAGGGACTGAGGCACAGATCAGTATGGCGGAATATACCGAGAATATTTTCGCAACCTTTGAAAAAGTTGGGGAACAGGATCTTGGTCTGAGCATAGAAAACGGTTTTGTCGCACTGGCCGAACGGATCGAGGCGGTAAGTTCGCTGGCGGTAGTCGTCGCAAATTACGAAAAATTAAAGCCGTATGAAGAGAGCTACGGGTTAGACAATAATATCTACAAAGACAGCGTGAATTTTTTCATTCCGCGCATTTTTTGGCCTGATAAACCGGTTGCCTCGGAACCGCGCAAATACGGGGACCTGTATTTTAATTACGGGGAAAATTCGTTTACGATCACACCGATGGGCGACCTTTTGCGCAATTTCGGGCCGCTCGGCGTTCCGCTCGGGATGATCCTGTTGGGGTTTCTGATCCGCATAATATCTGCTTCACTGATCGAAAATCAGGACTTTTCATACTGGCGGAGCGTTCTTTTTTACATGCTTCTTACGAGCATTTCATACGAAAGTTTTTACGGTTCGATCCTGCCCTATCTGATGAAAGTTGGTGTGGTGGCGGTGTTTGGAATTTTCATAATCAGATTTATTGCCGGAAATAGAAGAAAGTTAAAAAATGGACAAAATAGAGAAGCAATGGGATGAGTTCGGTGAAAAAAACCCATATTTTGCAGTTTCGACCTATGATAAATTTTATTCCGAAAATTTATCCGAGGAGGTTCTCAAAGAATTCTTTGAATCCGGCGAGCAATATACGGGGCGGGTTTGGGACGAGATCAGGACAAATCTCAAACCTGATTTTAATCCCGCACGATCGCTTGACTTCGGTTGCGGCGTCGCCCGCCTGACAATTCCTATCGCCCGCCGGAGCGGTCGGACAATCGGCATTGATATTTCACGGAAAATGCTGTCTGAGGCCGAAAAAAATGCGGAACGCTCGGGTCTGAAAAACATTGATTTCATCAAAGGCGACGATAATTTATCCGGTCTGAGCGGAAAATTCGATTTCATTCATTCGTTTATTGTCATTCAGCACATCAGCCCGCCGACCGGCGAAGAGATTTTCCGTCGTTTAGTCGATTTGTTAGAGGTTGGCGGTATCGGCGCACTGCATCTGACATACTCTCATCCGGGCAGCAAGCTCTCTGTTCTCCGATACCGAATCTACCGTAGATTTCCGACGATTTATCAATTCCGTAATTTTCTGCTGAAGAAGAAGAAAGAACCGCTGATCCCGGTCTATACGTACGATCTGAACCGTATCTTCAAGATCCTCCAAAACAATGATTGTCACCGGTGTTTTGTCCGTTTCAGTCAGCATGGTCACTTGGGGATTCACATCTTTTTTGAGAAAAATGCCGGTCATAGCTATTAATCGAGCCCTGAAACCTTTTTAACTGAATAATGCGATGGGATGACCAAGGCTCTCAGGAAGGATACTCGTCGAGGGTTATCCGCAAGACGGTCTGCTCTGTATCAGATATCGGAATGCGGTTGCCTCGAGAGGGCCGCGGTGAAGGCGAGATAACCCGTGTTCGGACGGAAAAAAAAGGTGATCTCCGGCAAGGCTTATTTGGCCCGCCGAAAACCACCCAGTCTAATAGCTCAGCAATCTCTATCTTGTTACACGATAGACCTTGTTCTTCCACACGACGACGACTTCCTCACCGAGTGAGAAATATTGTGCGAGCCCCTTTTCGCGAGTCAGCACTGCAAAATATTCGTCGCTCGCAAACTTCAGGTTTACCTCAGATTGTTTGAGCTCAGGCTTAAACTCGACATCAACCCACACGTTCCTTTGCTGGACGAAGTTCTTGTTCGCGACGAACTGATTTTGCGCGCTGTTTTGAACAATTACCTGCTCGTCGAGACCTGAAGCTCTGTTCCTAATCGACACATTGTCCTTCATGACATTCTGCTGGACGCTCTGTCGCACGGCGCCGGCGCCGCTCTGCGGGGCCATCGTCTTCGCCGCACGTTCGGACAGCAAGCTAAGCTGTCGCGAATCGCTCGGGGCTGCGTTTGCAACCGAGCCATCGGTTGCGAGATACGAGGTATAAGGCGTCACGATTCCGTATCGCGTTCCGAGATCCACGATCTCGTCCTTAAGCTCTTTGGTTTCGCCGTTCGACCTTATTTGCTCGATCAGCCAGCCGACTCGCCGACTCGCCCACAGACGCGGCAGGAAATCGTTATCAGCTTCACGGATCGGGAAATCCAAATCCGAATAGCGGAAGCTTCGGTTTTCTCGTCCCGACTTTCCGCGCAGCGTAGCCGCCACATTTTTCAGGTCGCTAGAATTCTTGTACTTTCCGATGATCGCCAACTGCATGCCCTTGAAAAGGTCAGTCAGCTTTCGCGGATACAGTAGTTCCGCTTGCACGTCGCCGAGATCCAAGTCGAGGTCGGACAACACCGGTGAGCTGACCCTCGCGAAAAAGTTCGACACCTTTACCTCGAGGTCTTCCTTTGGCTGGACGTAATCCGAGATCCCCGAATTCTCTGATCCCAGCTTGTCGAGCAACGCAGTGTTTACGTCATATCCGAAACCGAATGGAAAAATTCTGACGTCCACGGTTTTTGCTTTCTGAAGGTTTGAGTTGATCTTGTCGATGTTCGTTTCGCCTACGGTCGGCAGGCCATCTGTCATAAACACCAACATCTTCGGACGATCGTTCTTGTCGAATTGTTTCATCGACGCCAACAACGAATCATTGATATTCGTTCCCCCGGTTGCACGGAGGCGTTTAACAAATTCTTCGCCGCGACGGCGACCTGCTGCGTCGGCGTTCACAAGCGACCGTTCCATTAAATGTTCTTCGCCCGCGAAGCTGATCACATTAAAACGATCGCCGTCGCGGAGCGACCGGATGCCGAACAGCAACGCAGAGCGCGCCTTTTCCATCTTCCCTTCGTCAGCCATTGAACCGCTGGTGTCGAGAACAAAAACAATGTCCTTGTTAACCAGCTCGCGTTCGGCGACGTCGTCCTTTGGCGAGAGCATCAACAAGAAGTAACCATCCTTACCCGGCTCGCGATGCGTCAGCAGCGTCATGCCGAAATCGTCGTTCGACAGTCCGTAAAAAAGTTGAAAATCGCTGTCGTTGTTTGACGTCTCGAACGAAACCGAGGCCGCTCGCTCGCCTTTGTTGACGATGTCGATCTTGTGTGACGGCGAGTACACGTTTCTCAGAGCTTCCCTGCCGGTAATCTCAATCTTTCCGGAGACTGTTCCGAACTGCTGCGGTGGCATTTGACCCCGACCGGTTTCCTGAATACCATTCGCACGCCAGAGATTTCTGCCCGTGCCAAGGGGATAGCGGTACGAGACGGTTCCCGACTCAGCTTTCAAGACCTGTGAATACACGAGCTCGAGTTTCTTATCCGAATTTGGCGGGATGGGAAAGATCGACGCCTGAAACAGGTCCTTGCCCGCATATTCCAAAAGCCCGGGGTCACGCTGTCGACGCACGATCTCGTCATAGATTCGCCTTGCCTCTTCGCGCGAGCGAACTTCGCCGACAAGTTTCTTACCGTTCTCCCAGATTGAGAACTCGACGATCGATGCAGTCTCGGGAATAGGAAAGAAATATATGCCCTCGAGTGTGTACGGCGTGTCGTTCCTAAAAACCTGCTCGACACGCGTCGTCGCAACCTGGCCGCTGATCTTCGTATCAAGCTGGATCGATTTGACCGGCAGTACATTTGGCAGCGGGATGGGTCGCGGGATCGGACGAGGTCGGCAGGGTCGAATATCACAAATTATCGGAACGATCACGCCTTGAGCGCTCGCGGACGAGCCAATAAACAAAACACCAAAAACCGCGGAAAACGCGAACGCGAGGACTTTTATCTTCATACTTTTCTCCCAAAACAAGCTGAACAGTTATAGCGGATCGTCAGTTGTGACAATTAGGGAACGGCGAGGGCGGCGGCCGCTTGCATGAAAAAAGGCCGCCAAATGGCAGCCCCGGATAAAATAAGTAGGTCAAGACATCCTAGTTTTCGATGGCGGGTCATTCTGAAAATTCGCCCCCGCGGTTTTTTGTTCGAGCATAGCCACGTGCTTCAGCACGAGAGAAGGATCTGCCAAGAAAATCGCTAGGGCGTTTCAACGCCCTTCCAATGGCAAGCCCGTTAAAACGGGCTCGCGGTATCCATCGCTACCCGTCCCACGCCGTAAACGGCGTGGCTACGCGAAGCCGTTCGAGCTGGGGAATGTAAGCGATTCAAACAGAACCGGTACCTAGTTTTCCGGTCGACGATCATCCGTATCGTCTTCCAACGCCGAATCGATCTCTTTTTCAAACTTCATCCGCAGCTTCTCGACCAACACATCGGCCCGCTGCAGGCTAAGTTCCAGCGAGGCCCTGGTTTTAATAATTTCAGTCAGCAGGCTTTGCAGATTCGTCCGTTCAGATTCCAAACTCTTTCGCCGCGAGGCACGGATCTCTTCGGGGCGAAGCGAACCAACCATGGCCGTCGAGCGCTCTATGACCTCAGGACGCAGATCATACTCAAGCGAATCCAGCTTCGTTTTCACTGAATTTTCTTTTTCGATCATTTCGAAAACTTGTTTTCGAAGGCTCTCGGAACGCTGCTCGGCTCGCGTCAGGATATCGAGGTTCAGAAGCAGACGCTTTTGTTTTTCGTCGGGATCGGCGGCTTTGGTCACCCGGCCGGCCTCAAGATTCCTGATTCGATTTCCCAGATCTTCCAGAGTTACGACGCTTGCGGTGTCGGCTCCCCTTACAATCCTGATCTCGTTAGGATCCGGGGGTATCGCTCGCGAGTTTTCATCGGGAAACTCATCGGCCCGGCTGATGATAAGCGGTTCCGATGTCAGCGGAGTTGCCGTCGGCGCGGGAACAGGGATCGAGCTGCGTCGCCGCCGACTCGTCTGCGCACTAACATCCGCGGCAGCAAACGCAAAAATGACAACGACCGAAACGATCAAATGAATTCGCCGGAGCCAAAGATCTCTCATAAACTACTTTCCTTTATTTTTACCGTTCTTGTCGGGAATAAAGTCGCCGGTAAAAAGCTCAACCGCATTCTTCGCCAATC
>JBBKXD010000080.1:0-3852 GCA_037969295.1 Pyrinomonadaceae bacterium
GGGACAAAGTTTGAAGGCACCGATCCGCCCGAGCTTTATCACAAGTACGTCGGTCACGATAACAACCGCGACTGGTACGCGTTCACGCAGGTCGAGACGCAGCTCACCGTCGATAAAATTCACAACGTCTGGCATCCGCAGATCGTCCACGACATCCATCAGCAAGGCGCTAATGGCTCGCGTCTTTTCCTGCCGCCCTATTTGCAGCCCGTCGAGCCGAACGTTCCCAAACAGATCGTCGAGGGCTACACCGAGCTCGGCAACTACATGGCGAAGACGATGCGTGATGCGGGGTATCAGGGCATCACGACAAACTCGACATACGACGCATGGACACCGGCTCGAGCATATTCGCACTACCACGGCGGCGTGCGGATCTTGAGCGAAACAGCATCGGCGAAATTAGCGACACCAATCACGGTGAAATTTGAAGATCTGCGCGGCAGTCAAGGCTACGACGCGAAAAAAGAATCGCCGAACTTCGGTCCAGTGTGGAAAGGCGGCGAATGGAAACTCCGCAACATCACCGACTACATGACGACCGCGGCGTTCACGCTGCTCGATCACGCGGCGGACAATCGCGAACGATGGCTGTCGAGATTTTATGAAATCGGGAAGGAAGCGGTAAGGCCGGGGAAGGTGGGTGAAACATTCGCATACCTGTTCACACCAAAGAAAGAGGTCAAGAAAACTTGGGAGAACGTTGAATCTGGAAGTAATCTCGATGAAAATTCACGGCAGGAACACCTGTTGCGAATCTTTGAGCAAGCAGGGGTCGAGATCGAGTATCCGTTGCCGTTTGTCGCGGATGGGAGGAAATATCCCCGAGGAACACAGCTCATAAAACTTGCTCAGCCGTACGGCGCGTTTGTAAAATCACTCCTCGAAAAGCAGGAATATCCGCACTTATTAGATGATCATGGCAACCCGGTTGCACCGTATGACGTGACCGCGCATACGCTTTCGCTCCTTATGAACGTCGATTTCGTCGACGTCCGAAAACCATTTCCATATCGGGAGCCCAGACAGGGGGTGGGAACAACCAGCGGCGAGGGATTTGGTGTGAGTCATCCGCCGACGTATTCAGTTTATAGATCGAACGTTCCGAACATGGACGAGGGTTGGACTCGCTGGCTCGTAACAGAAAGCACCTTTCAACCTGACGTTCCGAGGTTCGAATCGATTGGTGACGAGGCGATTCGGTCAACCAACGTGTACGCCGATTTGGCGAACCCACCACCAACCAACTTTTTTGATCGGTCACCGCAGGCGATCATCTTCCCCGACCAATCACCCAATCAGATCCTTAACGGCTACGCGAAAGGCACCATGCCGGATGAGTACACAGGCGGTGTTGGGAAGGAAGGCGTGGAGAATCTGCGCAAATTTGTCGAAGCCGGCGGAACGCTCGTCTTCCTAAACCGCGCATCGAACTTCGCCATCGAGCAGTTCAAACTTCCCGTCCGTGACGTTACGCAAGGCCTCAGCCGCAGAGATTTTTTTATCCCCGGCTCTATCCTTCGCACAGAGCTTGACCTGACGCATCCGATCGCAAAAGAAATGCCGCAGCAATCGATCGCGTGGTTTGAGAACGGTCCCGTGTTTGAAATCGAAAGACAAGAGACAGGAGACGCGAGACAGGAGACAGGAACGTCGCACACAGCATCTCCTGTCTCTAGTCTCTCGTCTCCTGTCTCAGCGATCCGCGTCGTCGCAACTTATCCGAAAGATCCTAAACAGATCCTGCTCTCCGGCTGGGCATTGGGAGCCGACCGCATCGCGGGCAAGGCGGCGCTTGTCGAGATCACTATCGGCAAAGGCAAGATAATCCTCTTCGGCTTCCGCCCACAGTACCGCGGGCAAAGTCTGGCAACATTTCCGTTACTGTTCAATGCGATCAGCCAGTAGGTGGTAAGAGCGGGGGCGAGCCCGCCTTCCGGACCTGCGAATGTGGTTAGATTCCTCCGTTCCCCGTCAGGCCGTTTGTGGCCTGTCGAAACTGAATAAGATTCGCAAGTCAGGAAGGCGGGCTTGCCCCCGCTCTTCAATGTAGCCTTCTCAGCCTGACGAAAATCCAAATCCGTTGTATCCTGTCTCCACATTCACCAACTGACCAAGCGGAGTAAAGTCTATGGATCTCATCGCGAACCTGAACTTGCTTACCGTCTTCCTGATCATCGGCGGCATAGGTTTTCTGTTCCTGCTGGCCTCGCTCGTGGTCGGAGACATTTTCGAGGCCATCGGATTCGATTTTGATTTCGGCGGCGACGGCGGTCACGATTTCGGTCTGTTCGATACCCGCGTATTGAGCGTCTTCGTCACGGCATTCGGTGGTTTTGGCGCGATCGGCGTTCAGGCCGGTTTCGGAGCCCTTGTGAGTTCGATGATCGGTCTGCTTGGCGGTGTAGTTTTCGGGGCCGTCGTTTCGCTCTTCGGCCGTTTCCTTATCGGTCAACAGGCGTCGAGCAGCGTCTCGGACTCGGATCTGATCGGGCGCACCGTGCAGGTTACGGTGACCATCAAAGCCGGCCAGGTCGGGCAAATAACGGCGAAGATCGGCGACGAACGTGTCGAAAAGATCGCCCGTGCAAAGTCCGGCGATGAGATCGTCGCCGGATCGATCGTGACGGTCGATTCGATCACCGGCGATTCCGTGATCGTCTCGACCGAGGGTTCGGCGTTGTACGACCGGTAGGCAGTGGCCTAGAGAGGCCGAGTATTTTTTTGAACGCGGATTTGGCGGATTGGGCGGATTTGGGCGGATCAGAAGCATCCTGATCGACAGCAAGGACCTAAAAAAATATCAGATCCGTAAAATCCGCCTGATCCGCCAAATCCGCGTTCAAAAAAATTGTTCACACCGGCTCTTAACCGAGCCGCTTTAAATTGAGGTAAAACAATGTTCGATCTTTCCACACTGATTATCCCTGTCGTCATCCTTGTCGTCGTCATCGCGGCGCTGATCGCTCTGATGCTGATCGGCCGAAACTACATCAAGGTTTCGCCGAATCAGGCGGCGGTCATATCGGGCCGCAAGCGAAAGCTGCCTGACGGTTCGGTCGCCGGTTATCGCCTTGTCCGCGGCGGTGCGACGCTCGTGTTTCCGTTTCTCGAAAAGGTCGAGTATCTCGATCTGAACGTGATCACGGTGCCGCTCGCCACGCAGCGGGCCTACACTGTGCAGGGCGTACCGGTCTCAGTAAAAGCGGTCGCGAACGTGAAAATAAAAGGTGATGATTCGAGTCTGCGGGCTGCCTCCGAACGCTTTCTTGGTATGCCACAGCAGGTGTTTCACCAGCTCGTATTTCAATCGCTGGAGGGCCATCTTCGCGCGATCCTCGGTACGCTGACCGTTGAAGAGATCAATAACGACCGTCAGAGTTTTGCCCAAAAACTCCTGACCGAAGCCGCCGGCGACCTCGAAAAGATGGGCATCGGCCTCGACGCCTTGACGATCCAGGAGATCTCCGATGAAGAAGGTTATCTCGACGCACTCGGCAAACGGCGGACGGCCGAAGTAAAACGCGACGCCGAGATCGGTCAGGCCGAGGCGAACCGCGATTCGAAGATCAAAGCCTCGCTTGCCCTCCAGGAAGGCGAAAAAGTACGGCTCGCAACGGAGGCGCAGATCGCCCAATCGAACCGCGAAACCGAAATTCAGAAAGCGCAGGTCCAGGCCGAGATCGAGTCCGAGCGGGCTAAGGCGAGTCAAGCCGGCCCGCTTGCCGATGCGAAAGCGCAACAGCAGGTCACAATCGAAGAGGTTCGTGTCGAAAAGGTTCGCACGCAGGAACAGATCGCTGTTCAGGAACAGGAAGTTCTACGAAAGGAAAAGGAACTCGAAGCGACCGT
>JBBKXD010000081.1:0-24107 GCA_037969295.1 Pyrinomonadaceae bacterium
CCATTCTTGTTTTAAGCTAGCGCCAACGTTTCACCAAATCGAAATATCTCAGGATCGTCATTCATCATCTGAGCGGAATCGCGCACATAAATTCTATTCCGGAAGACCCATCCGCTTCAGCAAGTCGCGGTGCCGCGGATCGTCGCGAAGCGCCTCGAACTGAAGCTGCCACCGAATCTCCGGCAGCTTTCCGTTTCGCGCATCGAAGTCTTTTTCTAACCATTCAAACGCCCTGTCCTTCTCCTCCAGTCCTGCATAGACTGCGGCGATATATTGTCCGATCGCTTCCTTTCGCTCGTACTTACCTTCAAGCTCTTTGATCACGTTCAATGCTTCGGCTTTTTTTCCAGTCGAGGCATAAACGTAACCCAGGTCACCGAGGGAGATGCCAGATCTGTTCGCCAGCTCGACGGCTGCCTCCATTTCCGTGATAGCGTCCGCGTTCCGTCCGAGTTTCAAGTACGACAATCCCAGATACTGGTGGGCCGGGCCGAAATTTGGATCGAGCTCAATTATTTTGAGAGAGTTATCAATACTGGCCTCGTGGTTATTTTGGAGTTGATAGAGCCGCGTGATATTGACAGCAATAACGCTCGACAGCGGGTCGAGCTCCTGAGCGCGTTTGATCATAGCGGCCGCTTCGTCATTGCGTCCGAGACCTTTAAGGAAAATCGAGTACCAATGATACGCCGTTGGATAATTTGGATTGATCGAGATCGCAAGTTTGAATTCCTTCTCGGCTTCGCTCCATTGCCACGAATGCTCATATACAAACGCCAATGTAGCGTGAGGTTCTGCCAATTGAGGCTCAAGAGCCAATGCCCTTTGGGCGTAGGTCCTCGCCAGCGGCACTGCTTCGCTTGTCGGAGTTCCGGCGTATTCGTTTAGAACCGCATAGCAATCGGCGAGACCGACAAACGCAAGGGCGTAGTTCGGATCGCGGTCGGTCGCGAATTTGAATTGCTCGATCGCCTTCTTAATATTTAAGGTCGTGCGCCGGTTCCAGTAATAACGTCCTTTTAAATAGGCTTGATAAGCTTCGGGATCGGCCGTTGCTGCCTTGGTTACTTTCGTCTCATCCGCACCAGATAACTTTGCCAGTAATTTTGTCGAAACGTCCTTCGCAATTTCGCTCTGGAGTGAAACAAGGTCGGATTGTTTGCGTTGGTATTGCTCGGTCCAGATCACGCTGTTTTTTTGAACATCCACCAGTTCCAGGCTAAGCGTTAATTGATCGCCGCGTTGCGCAACCCGGCCGTTGAGGATCGCCTGAACATTCAACTCCTTGCCGATGATCTGCAGATCCGTGTCTTTGCCCTTGTAACGGAAGACAGAAGAACGAGGCTTGACGTCCAACCCAGGCAACCCGGACAAGCTCTTGATCAGCGTTTCGGTCATTCCGTCCGAGAGATATTCAACCTCGGGATTGCCGCTGTCGTTCGCGAATGGCATGACCGCGATCGATTGGATCTGTTTCGAATTCCTCGACGCGAAGTAGCGATAACCAAAGAAGCCCACCACGACGGTGATCGCGAGAAGAAACAATGCAGTCAGCAATCGTTTGTCGAAGCCGCGCGACTTCGGAACAATATCAGTCGATCCCGTCGGCAAAGCCACGGTCTCCCCAGTCATGCTAATTTGCGCTCGAGTCGCTGCGTCACCCGAAGCGTCGGTCGAGTGAAGGATGGCAGTCACCGGCTCGTCGGCCGACACGCCGTGAACGAGCGCCGTCCCGTCTTCAAGACAGAAGCTCAGCGTGTCGTCATAATAATCTCGCTTGCATTCGGGGCACCGTTTCATAAATTCTATTTCGGCAGATCGAGGCGTTTCACCATTTCCTCGAATCGGGGGTCGCCGCGAAGCGGAATCCAATATGTATCCGCGTTCAATCGATACAATTCCCAATCCCGTACCTCAAAAGCTTTATTGAGTTCGTCAAACGCCTTCGCCTTGTCATCGAGCGCAACGTAGATACCCGCGATGCGGCATGTCGGTACATATTGCGTTTTAGCGATCTCACGGAATCTACTGATCATTTCCTCCGCCTTGTCCCGTCGTCCCGATTTCGCGTAGGCAACTCCGGCATCCCTAAGCGCGAATTGGTTTGTTGGATCCGTTTGCAGCCACTGTTCATCCAGCGCCGTCGCCTCCGCGTACATTCCTTTTGCAATGTAGGCTTGGCTTAGCATCCAGCGTCCTATCGGATGACCGGGTTCGAGGTCGAATGTTTTTTTCGCCTGCACCAAACCCGTGTCGGTCTGCCCGGCAACAAAATAAGCCCACGCCAGGGTTGCTCCCATGTTTATGTCGAGGGGTTCGAGATCAAGCCCGCGCTTTATTTCGGCAATGCCTTCGTCGATGCGTCCCGTCGGTGCGAGATATATCTGCCCGTAACGAAAATGTGCGGCGGAATTATTTGGATCAAGTTCGATCGCACGTTTGAATGAGCGCTCGGCCTCGGTCCAATTCCAGTCGTAGATCACCAACGAATACGCCAAAAATGTGTGAGCCTCAGCGAGTGTAGGGTCGATCTCAAGGGCCTGCTGTGCGGCAGCTTTGGCTTGAGGAAAAGCTTCCTTTGGCGAGAGGTAAGGATAGGCCGGCATACTTCCGTATGTCTCGGCGATCCTCGCGTACGCCAATGCGAATTTCGGGTCGAGTTTGATCGCCTCCCGGAAATACTCGACGGCGTGCAGCATTTCGTCTTTAGTACGCTTGGCAAAGCTGTATCGGCCTCTCAGGTAAAGCTGATACGCCTCGTTGCTATCGGTATATTTCTTGGTTATGCCCTTCGCTTCGTCGCCAGCCAGCTTCAATTGCAATTTTTGCGTAATGGTAGTTGCGATCTCACGCTGCGTCGCGAGGAGATCCGACATTTTTCGGTCGTACTGTTCGGCCCATATTAATTTTTTGCTGCGTGCGTCGATCAGCTGCACACTTATTGACAGGTCATCACCTCGTTGAACCAATCGGCCCGACATGACCGCATCGACCTCAAGTTCCTGTGCGATCTGGGCGACATCCGTTTCCTTTCCCTTGTATCTCATGACCGAACTCGTCGGGCTGACTTTCAAATTCGGGAGTTGGGAAAGTCGATAGATCAGCGAATCAGCCAGCCCATCCGAAAGATAATCTGTGTCCGCGCTCCCGCTGCGATTCTCGAATGGCAACACCGCGATCGAATCGATCTGTTCGGTACTTGCGGAATTGAAATAGCGGTAACCAAACAATCCGCCGAGGACAATGATCGCGAGTACGAATAATGCGGCGAGTAGACGTTTGTCGAAGAAGCGAGGCCGAGCGACAGACAAGTCAGAACCGCCTGCGGTAGCGGGCGGTTGAAGTATGGCGGTGCGAAGGTCTGACGCATCTGTGGGCCGCGCTAAACCACCCGCTACCGCAGGTAGTTCTGACAATATCGCGGTCGCAGGCTCGTCTGCCGACACGCCGTGAACGAGCGCCGTTCCGTCCTCCAGACAGAAGCTCAGCGTGTCGTCATGATAATCTCGCCTGCATTCTGGGCATCGTTTCATCTTTCTTATTTTATGTCCCTGATGAGAACCGCATCAGGCGTCTCAACACCGCGGGCGAGCGCCAGCGTACGTCCGTCGCGTGCGTATGCAAAACTGTAAATACGATCTGACTTAAAATCCGTTATTTTCTTTGCAGGGCCTCCGTCCAAACGTATCTTCCATAGATCGGAGACACCGCTAACGGTATCGATGTAGACGATTCCTTTTCCATCCGGAGCCCAATGGAATCCCCGGTAACTGAGACTCTCAAAGTAATTGGCTGAGCTCGACACGGGAAGGTCGAATGTGCGATACAACGCTCCGCCGTCGAAATTGATGACGTTGACCTTTGGACGTTTTGTATCCGGGTCCGAAAAAAGGTAAGCCAGCAGCTTGCCATCCGGAGACACCTGAGGATAGATGAGAGCTCCGTCGCGAACGATCTCGATCGGATCTCCGCCATTAGCGTCCATTTTGTATATCCCGCCAAGGTACGGATTGGAGACTATCCATCGGCCGTCGGGGGAATACGAAAAGGTGGGCGTCCCAGTGCCGTGGGTCATCTGGCGCGGGTCGCCGCCATCAATGTCCATCCGCCACACCTGAAAGCCGTTCCGGACGGCTCCGAAAATAATATGACTGCCGTCGGGAGCAACTTCAGGGGCGAAATCATCGCCGCTTCCATCGGTGAGCTGTTTAGCATCACTCCCGTCGGCGTTGATGATCCAGATGCTCGAGTTTGAACTTGCGCTCGAATCGTAGACTATCCGTCCGTCGGGCGTCCATCCCAAACCATATCGTCCGTTCTGTACGTTCCTTCGCGCATCTATCTCATGTGCTTTACCGATATCGCCGTCCGGAAGGACCCATATCTGCGATTCGGGATGCTTTTGCACCGCGATAATGGCGCTGTCATCGGCCGTTAACGACAGGCTGTCAAAGTCATAGGAATTCAGATCATTAGTGACACGGAGCGCTTGGCCATCTGGATATGAGCACTGCCATATCTGTTTTGCTCCCGAGCGGCGTTCTCCCGCGACGAAGGCCAGGCCGCTTCCATCGCTGAACCAGACCATGCTGCCGATGTTAGACCAGCTTTCTGCCGTAATGGGCTTGAACACGGGATCGTCCAGCGAAATTACGGCGACCTTCATTTTGTAAACGGGGCTCGTACCCGGAGCTTGTTCGAGCACGCTGCCGTATCCCATTGCGATCATCGTTCCATCCGGCGACCATGCCGCGATGGTCCCCTGCAGATAGTCAGGCTCCTTCACGGTCGCAAGCAGTCGCTCATTGGCGCCGGTCGAGTCCACCAGCATCACGAGATCATCGGTACCCGTGAGTTTATACCTGCCAAATACGATCTGCTTTCCGTCCCGGGAGACGGAAACAGGCTGCGAGACGTGAGTCACGATTTTTCTGGGCGCTCCGCCGAGGACCGGAACGGCATAGAGAGCGCCTTTAGGAAACTGGTCGTCCTGTCGTGTGTAATAGACATAACCGCCGTCAGGTGAAAAAGCGCTGGCATACATCGATATAGATTCGACCGGGGGAACTATCTGAACGCGGCTTTCGGTTGCCAGATGTTTTGTCCACAGGCTCCGCTTGCCGCTTTCTTCCAGAGAATATGCGATGTACTTACCATCCGGCGAAACGGTCGCGCTTTCAACCCCACCTTCGGCCGTGACCCGCGTGAGCGTCACGTTTTTGAACCGTTCTACCGCCGCTTCGTGTTGAAAGACAAAACTGTATGCGATATAAGAAATGACCCCGAGGAAAACCAAAATGCCCGCGATGAGAAGCGCGACACGGGACTTAGTTGTCATCGCCCTAGGCGGGTGGGCCGTTTTCTCGGAAGCTCCCGCTGTCAAGATCGCGGTTTGGCCGGTCGTATCGATCTGCGGCCTCGTTTGAGCATCGTTTGGCGAGGTTTCATGAATTATGGCCGTCGCCGGTTCGTCTGTCGACGCCGGTCCCTCAAGCAGCGCGGTTCCGTCATCGAGACAGAAACTGAGACTGTCGTCGAAGTAGTCGCGGCGGCACTCTGGGCATCGCTTCATATATTGTCGGGACGTCAGGGATGGACGCGAGAATTATACGGACAAATGCCATTTCGTGCGAGTGTATGCGATGTTGAAGCCGTTCTTTTGGGCGTTCTTTTGCGACTGGCTCCCGGGCAGTGCTCCAATGGTCGCGAGTGTGCAGCCGCGCTCGTCGGCAAAAGCGAGACGGGCGTGCAGCAAAGCGTTCTGCGCTCCGCGATTCCGGGCTTCGGGGATAGTGCTCGCCCCGGCGAGTACGCAGACATCGTCGTAGATAAAAAGCATTCCCGCGGAGATCGCTTCTCCGTCGAGTTCGGCAAGGAACGGAAACGCTCCGGTGCAGCGAGCGCTAATGCGACCGAACCCGAGCATGAAATCCGCGAGGCCATCCATCTCGGTCGACCATCCGGCGGCGGACGTACGCGCCCAGAGCTCGGCTTCGTCGGCGCCGGCGACACTCGTTGAGATATTCGCTTTGCTTCCCGTCTCGAGTCCCGTCTCCGGGCGGCCGCTTAACTCCCTATACATCACACTCGTCATCTCGACCGGTCGATAGTTGCGCGCGCTCAAAAGCGGCAGCAGCGACGAATCGGCGAGAGGACTGATCTCGTGAAATACCGGTGCACCGCGGGTGTTAAAGAATTGTTCGATCTCATCCAGATGATCATCAGTGATCTCGTCGAACAACCCAAGACCGAATGTCTGTGTGCACGGCGACTCAGGGCCGTCAAACATGGCGTACGCTCCGGCGACTTCAATCCACGTCGCGCCGCTGGCCGGCTCAAGTTTGGCGCGCGTTTCGACGAAGTCTGCATTCGCGCGTGCTTCTGTGCGTTCCAGTTTTTGCGAAAGAAATCTGTCCGAATAGATCATATGAGTCTGTCGAGTCTGTCGAGTCTGTCGAGTCGGTTGGATATGTAGGATCGCCGTCGTCGTTCGTGTTCTTTCGTGTGAGTTCGTGGTTTCAGATTCTTTGCAGAAACTGAAACCACGAACACACACTAAGAAACACGAAAGAGACTCATCCGCTCCTCACGGTAGTCACAACAATCCCTTCGCTTCTCAAATCGTCAGCCTTGCTCTCAGAGTTCGCGAGCAGCACGATCGATCTGACGCTCAGATTCATAAGGATCTGCGCTGCGGCGCGATACTCACGCGCGTCGGCTGAGTATCCCGCCATCTCGTAAGCCTTCGCCTGGCCGTGTTCCTTCTTGAACGGAATGCTCTCGATCAGTGCGAGATGCCCGTTTCCCTTTCCTTCCTGATCGAGCCAGATGATGACGCCGCGGCCTGCCTGCTGGATGATCGATTGAGCCGCTTCCATCTCTTCGCGGCACGTGCACTCGATGCTGTTGAACACGTGTGCACCGATACAGTGCGAATGAACACGGCAAAGAACATTCTCCTGCTCCGCGACATCGCCCATCACGATCGCTATCGATTCTTTCTGGCCGTCGTAGTAAAGGATCTCGGTGAAGGTCCCGAATTTGGTTTTGAGTTCGCGCTCCGCGAGCCGTCTGATCATAGTTCGCACCAATCTGAAAATGCGATTGCAATTGTACCCGAAACCCGCTACTGTTGCGTGCACAATCCCCACAGAACTCATTCTGATCTCGAAATAACTTCGGCCGGCTGACGCGTATACCGAATGCGGCGGCAGTCCAGAGAGAGCCTTTTAGCTTTTGCATTCGACTGACTGCACAGGAGAAAGAAATTATGAAACGCAATCGCATTTTCACATTCTTCATCGTCGCTATGATGCTCGCACTGAGCGTCGTTGTATTCGCTCAGGTCAATCGCCCGTATCGTAACGGATCGGTATGGAACGTCGCTTTTATTCGGATCAAACCGGGTATGGATTCAGCATATCTCAACTACCTCGCCACCGAATGGAAGAAAAACCAGGACGCGGCAAAGAAGGAAGGCCTGATCCTTTCGTACAAAGTCTTAACTACGGAAGCTCACGGCAGTGGTGATTTCAATATCATGCTGATGACGGAGTACAAAGATCTGGCTACGATGGAGGCGAACGAAGATAAGGCTGACAACCTTGCTCAAACGGTCGTCGGCAACGATGCGAAGCAGATGCAGGGTTACAAAGAGCGTCTCGAGATCCGGGAGGTCTTGCAAGACCGACTGGCCCGAGAGATCGTCTTAGAACCAAAGCGTTGACGAGATACGCGCCGGTTCGCCGGCGCGTTTTTTACTAGGAGATACTAATGACACAGCAATCTGGAAAAAGATTGGACGGCAAAGTAGCGATCATCACCGGAGCTACCGGCGGGATCGGCGAGGCCACGGCAAAACGTTTTCTCGAAGAAGGAGCGAGCGTAATGCTCGTCGGCCGATCGGCAGAGAAGCTCAAGGAAACGCGCGAGCGGCTCGCGATCGACGAACGTGTGGCTGATTTCGTCGCCGACGCCGCTGACGAAACCGCGACCGCGGCATCCGTCGATGCAACCATTAAGGCATTTGGCGGAGTCGATATTCTGATCGCGAATGCGGGAACCGAGGGACGCTGCGCTCCGATCGAAAGCCTCACGGTCGACGACTTTGAAACTGTCTTCAGAACTAATGTTATCGGGGTATGGCTATCGATGAAATACTGCGTCGAACCGATGAAGAAGCGTGGCGGAGGTTCGATGATCGCACTGTCATCCATTGCAGGCGTCGTAGGCTTTCCGACGATGGCGTCCTACATGGCTAGTAAGCATGCGGTCTGCGGTTTGGTAAAAACGGCGGCACTCGAATTGGGTCCGTTCAATGTACGTGTCAATGCTATCGGTCCGGCACCGATCGATAATCGCATGATCCGTTCACTCGAGACGCAATTTGACGCGGAACACCCGGACGCCGTGCGAGAATTGGTGACCTCGAAAATTCCCATGGCTCGATACGGCACAAACGAGGAGGTCGCAAACCTCGCCTTATTCCTTGCCAGCGATGAAGCGTCATTCTGCAGCGGCTCGATCCATATGATCGACGGCGGATTTACTGCGGCGTAGGGGGCCGAGACGCGACAATAAATAATCTATGGATGATTCAACGCTCGACGAATCTCAAAGCGGAAAGCTTCTGCGGATCCTTGGTGTCGGCTTTGGCGTAGCGGTCATCATCGGCGGAACTGTCGGTGTCGGTATCCTTCGAAATCCCGGAGGAGTCGCCGAACAGATCCCCTCGGTCTGGCTAATCATGTTTGCATGGACGCTCGGCGGCGTTTATTGCCTGCTCGGAGCGAACTATCTCGCCGAGCTCGCCGCGATGATGCCCAAAGCCGGCGGCTATTATGTTTATGCTCAACGCGCCTACGGCGACTTTGGAGGTTTTGTCGTCGGATGGAGTGATTGGCTTTACGCGACCCTTGGGCTTTCGTTCATCGCTGTGGTTTTCGGCGAATATGCGTCCGAGCTGTTCGCCCCGGACCTTCCGAGCGGACGAATAATATTCAGCGGTTCGATATTGATCCTGATAACAATTCTTAATTTGATCGGCCTTCGTTCCGGGAGCGCTACTCAAAAGCTGACGAGCCTCGTCAAGACAGTAGCCCTTGTCGCGTTCGTCATCGCGTGTTTTATTTACGGCGGTCAGGCCGATACGGCACTTATCGCGGGCAAATCGGAGCTCACGACTTCGGCCGGGACGTTCGCACAACTTGTCGCTTTCATTCTCGCCTTCCAGCTCGTTCTGGGAACTTATGACGGGTGGCACTCCGCCATCTATTTCTCCGAGGAGGATACAAATCCGACCCGAAATGTTCCCCGGTCGCTATTCGTCGGTATCGTCGCGATCATCGCTATTTACCTGCTCGTCAACTTCGCCTTGCTATACGTTCTTCCGATGTCGCAATTATCGGGTTCGAAATTTGCCGGAGCCGAGGCGATGAGTCTTATCTTTGGTGCGCGCAGCGGTCAGATCGTAACGATCCTCGCGTTACTTTCACTGATCGGGATCATCAATGCCTTGATGATGCTGTGTCCGCGAATACTGCTCGCTCTCGGTCGCGATCGCCTGTTTACCCCGAGGGCCGTCACCGTCAACAAGGGCGGTACGCCAGTTTTTGGTCTTGCCGCGACGGCTGTGACGGCACTCGTCTTATCTTCGATCGGCAGCTTTGAGCTGCTCCTTGCCGTCTCACAATTTTTCGCCGTCGTCATCGCCATAATGCTGGTCGTCTCGCTGTTCATTTTACGCCGACGCGAACCGGATCTGCCGCGGCCGTTTCGGGCATGGGGATATCCCTTCACCCCGCTGCTAGTTTTGGTGATCGCCGTTCTTTTGTTTTTCGGTTACATAGTCAGTAATCCGTATCCGAGCGCATACGCGCTCGTGTTCCTCGCGCTTAGCTATCCGCTCTATCGGGCGATTAAGAAATTTGGGATGGCCTGATTCGTCGATTAAGGGGTGAGTGCGAGGGGACGTTCGATTCAACTCGGCGCGTTGTTTCGAAGCCAGCTAAGAGCGTGGGCCGTTTCGGAAAAAAATTTTACGCGGACGCCCTTTGACGCAGCAACTACTTCGAAAAGCTCGCTTGTCTCCGTTGCGACAAAGTCCTCCAAACAAAACGCGAGCCAAAGGTTAGGTATGGCTGCCGTTCTTTGTCCGGCCTCCATCACTTCGGTCGCGGTCCGTTCGCCTGCCGGCACAAAGCCTTCTATAAGGACACGGCGGGTGTCATGCTTGTCGCATGCGACCCGGAGCCGGTTCCAGAATGCTTCCTGGTGCTCCGGTATTACCTCGAAATCAGGCGAAAGTTCCACACGGATATGATCGCCGCGATGCTCAACGATGAATTCCTTGTCCATAAGAGTTTGCGGTTACCGAAACGTCATTGTAATCGTTCGGCAGCCACGATCCCAGTTTGACGATCGCGTTAGCTAAGGCTTTCGTACTCCTTCTTCGCTTCCACGAGCGCCGGCATATCTTTGTCGGCGTGCTTCCACAGCTCGAAAAATTTTTCGTATTGCGCTCTGTCTTTTGTCGCTCGGGCTTTACCAAGTTGCGCCAGCGGATAGATAGACGAGAGCCCAGCTTCGCCGCGATGATCTAAAATTTTATCGAATTCCCGCGCCGCCTGTTTCGGTTTGTTTAATTTCAGGAAAGCCAGTCCGCGAATATACTGCGGATAAAATTCTGCGGCTTTCTCATAGCGCTCGGTCATTTCGAGTTCTTCGACGGCTTCTTTCGCTTTGCCGTTTTGCAGTTCAATGGCCGCGCGGATGGTCGGCAGCCAGAGTTCGTTTATTAGCGTATCTTTCGGGCGCGTCTCTTTGAGTTCCGCGGCAAGCGATCTTGCTTCTTCGGCTTGCCCGGCGACGGCGAGCGCGAGAGCCGACCGCGTCAGCGAATACGTGCCACGCACTAGTTTCAGAGCGTTGTTCGTCTGCGTTTTCAGTACCGTTTTGAGCTGCGCTTCATCCCCCGTTGGAAGTCCCGTTCCCGCGCCCCAGAAAGCGATGCGAACGGCTTGTTCGGCGGCGTATTGGGCGGCTACTTCTCCTGCATCGCTGCGTTTTCCCAGATCGATTGCGCGGCGCGAAAAGTCCTGCGCCTGCCGCCATTGTCCATGAAACGCTGCCGTGCCGGTTTGCAGATTGAGGGCGAGATATTCGTCAACGCGACCCCTGAACCAGGCGAGATTTTCCGCCATCGCCGCCTCGTCAGTTTCGATCAAGCCGACGATGTATAAAAACAAGTGAAAATAATCGCCGTCACAATTTTTCTCAAAGGCCTTCCGGCAAGTTTCTTTAACCTCTTCGAAGCGATCAAGCGAAAGCAACGATTCCGCCAGATTCATGTACAAAATTGCATTACTTGCGTCCATCCGCAACCCTTCGCGCGCGCCGGCGACTGCCTTTTCAGCTTGTCCGGTACGCTCAAAACAATCAGAAAGATTAATAATGGCGGGAAGATGCGCCGGATAAGTTTTTCTCCAAAGCTCAAGCGTATCAATTGCTTTATCAATTTCGCCGGTCACGAAACTGTAATAAAAGAATGTGACGCGAAGCTTCTCGTTCTCGCTCGCCGTGTCGCGCAGATCAAAAGCCTTTACAGCCATTTCCGCCGCCAGTTTCCACTGCCCCGTATTCGCGTAAAGAACTCCGAGCCCTAAATAAACCGAGGAAAATTTTGGATCGATTTCGAGAGCTTTTTTGTAAAACGGGATGGCTTCGAGCGTTTTGCCGGTGTTTACCTGTTCAGCTCCGAGCGAGAAAAATTTCAGAGCTTCGAGCGAAGAAGTAGTGATGTATTCGATCGGAACTCCATATTTTTCGATCGAACTCAAACTTTCGCCGAGCTTTTCGCGCAAGCCGCTCGCCGCCCGGCTCAAGGCGTTCAAGACCTCTTCGCGCGAAGCAACCTGTTCAAACTCGCGTCCGAGGCTTTCGCCCGAACGAGCATTGATCGCTTCGAGCGTTAAAACATAAATTGCCCCGAAATTTGAAATTGTTCCCGTGATAAAAGCCTTTAGGCCCTGCCGCAGGCAGATCTCATAACCTAAATCTTTCGTTACGCGCTCACCGCTAGAGCGTCCCATCAGGCGCATCGCCTGACCCACTTTGGCATCGGGAAAAATGTCGAGAAACGGAGATTGCGCGAGCGCAAAAGCGAGCGCCATCTTCAAGGTTTGATCAAAGATCGCTTCGCCGGTCGAATTTTCAAACTCCGTCAAAAGTATCGAGTCCTTTACACTACTGCCGCTCGAATTAGTAGAATTCCGCACTTGTTGGCTCGTCCGTCCCGTGTCCTGACGGTTGGGTACGGCAGTTTGTTCGAGCTTAGACTCGAGTTGTAGCGCCTCACGCAGTTCCTTCAAGTCGGTGAGAAGGTCGCGGGTCGAATGATACCGTTGCTCGCGTTTTTTCTTGAGCGTCTTAGAAACGATGCGCTGTAATTCCTGCGGCAGATCCGGCGCCACGGAGGCGAGCGGCACAGGTTCTGAGTTGATGATCGCCGCCAGCACGTCGGTCATCGTTTCCCCGGGGAACGGAACCTTTCCGGCGAGCATTTCATGCAAGACGATACCGAAACTGAAGACGTCCGAACGCGCGTCGATCGGTTTCCCGCGCGCCTGTTCGGGCGACATGTAATTGACCGTTCCCATCACAACGCCGGGGTTGGTCTTAACCAGCTTGCGCGTCGCGTCTTCCGGATCGGTGTCTTCTTCGTTATTGTCATTGTCCGTCAGCTTGGCGAGCCCGAAATCGAGAACTTTGACGTACCCGTCCGGTCGTATCATGATGTTTTCCGGCTTGATGTCGCGGTGAACGATACCAGCTTGATGTGCTGCCGAAAGCGCTTCGGCCGTCTGAATCGCGATCGACAAAATTTCTTCGAACGTCAGGCGCCCTTTCATCCGTTCGCGCAAAGTAACGCCGTCGATGAATTCGGTCGCAATATAATTTGCGCCCTCCGATTCGCCGATCTCGTAAACGGTAATGATGTTCGGGTGGTTGAGCGCCGATGCCGCTCTTGCTTCGAGCTTGAAACGCCGCAAAGGTTCGGAATCAGCAGAAAAGTTTTCGGGCAAAAGCTTGAGCGCGACCTTTCGTTCGAGCTTGGTATCTTCGGCTAAGAAAACTTCGCCCATGCCGCCTGCCCCGATCTTTGAGACAATGCGAAAATGGCCGAATTGGGAATTATCTGCGAAGAGATCTGATTTTTTATCCAACATTTAGTGCTATTAGCTTCTCATAAACAGCCGCCTTTGCAGACTTGTCCGTCGCAACCTTTTTCTTCAGAGTAAACGGATCTCACAACGATTGTTCGCGTTTGGTTGTATTTACTTCCACATTGGTTGGGAATATGGAAGAGCGGCTGTCGACAAGATAACTAAACCGGCCCGAGCGTCCCGCGATGCCTAAAGCGGCAGCCGCTGATCGCGACTCACGGCGATCTCATGAACCTGCGGGTCTCTTTTGTCCCAAGCTTATCTCAGCATCTCCCAACCGGTGCTTTGGTCCCGAGTTTGACGTCGCTTTCAGTTCAGATTTTCGTACTCTTTCCTCGCTTCTATCAGCGCCGGCATATCCTTGTCTGCGTCTTTCCACAGCTCGAAAAACTTTTCGTACTCAGCCTTTTCCTTCGTGGCTCGCGCTTTACCAAGTTGCGCCAGCGGGTAGATCGATGACAGCCCCGCTTCGCCGCGATGGTTGAGAATCTTGTCAAATTCGCGCGCCGCCTGTTTCGGTTTGTTGAGTTTCAGGTAAGCCAGTCCGCGGATGTATTGCGGATAAAATTCTGCGGCTCTCTCATAGCGTTCAGCATTTTCGAGTTCTTCAACAGCTTCTTTCGCTCTGCCATTTCGGAGATTCAGACCGGCGCGGACCGTCGGTAGCCACAGCTCGTTGATCAGCGTGTCTTTCGGCCGCTCTCTTCTTAATTCATCTATCAACGCCGCGACCTCGGACGTTTGTCCCGCGCAGGCGAGCGCTAGCGCGGCTAAGGAGCAAACCGCATTACTGCGCTCGAGCTTGAGAGCGTTGTTCGTCTGCGTCTTCAGGACCGTGCTAAGTGTTGCTTCCCCACCCGTCGGAAGCCCCGCGCCCGAACTCCAGAAAACTATTCTTAACGCCTGCTCCGCAGCATATTGTGCGGCGACTTCTTTCGCGTCGCTGCGTTGAGCCATGTGGACGGCTCGGCGCGAAACTTCCTGCGCCCGGCGCCACTCGCCGCGAAAAGCCGCCGCGCCTGCCTGTAGATCGAGCGCGGTGTGTTCATCCGCTCGCCCGGCGAACCAGGCTAAATGTTCAGCCATCGCCGCCACGTCGTTTTCGATAAAAGCCGTGATATATAAGAATCGGTGAAAAAGGGGCTATCTAACTTTTTCTCGAACGCCTGCCCGCATGTTTCCTTAGCTTCCTCATATCGGTCGAGCGAGAGTAGCGATTCTGCCAGATTAGAGTAAAGGGTAGATTCATCGACGTCGAAACGCAGACCTTCACGGGCGACGCCGATTGCCCTTTCGGATTGTCCAATCCGCTCATAGCAATCGGAAAGATTACCTAGAGGACCAATCTGCAACGGGTATGTTTTTCTCCACAGTTCCAGCGTCTCGATCATTTTCTCAACCTCACCGGTCATAAAGGCATAATTGAAATACGTGATGCGAAGCTTCACGTTTTCACTCGCCGTATCGAAAAATTTGACGGCCTGAGCAATCATTTCCGTCGCCAGTTTCGGCTGCCTGGTGTTAGAGTAAAAAACCGCCAGCGCCATATAAACCCCGGAAAACTCAGGATCTATCTCCAGCGCTCTTTTATAAAAGGGAATCGCCTCAAACATTTTGCCGGCAGAAGTCTGCTCGAATCCCAGCGTGTAGAATTTGAGTGCTTCGAGCGAGGAAGTCGTAATGTACTCCACTGGCACGCCGTATTGTTCAATCGAGTTGAGGCTTTCGCCGAGCTTTTCTCGCAGTCCGGTCGCCGCCCGGCTCAACGCGTTTAAGACTTCTTCGCGCGAGGTCGCCTGCTCAAACTCGCGCCCAAGACTTTCACCCGTTCGGGCGTTGACGGCTTCGAGCGTCAAAACATATATCGAGCCGAAGCTCGATATCGTACCTGCTATAAAAGCCTTTAAACCCTGCCGCAGACAAAGTTCCTGACCTAATTCTTTGGTCACTCGTTCGACAGGCGCAAGTCCCATCCAACCGAGTGTCTGCCGTACTTTCGCCTGCGGAAAGACGTCGAGAAACGGAGATTGGTCCAGCGCAAAAGCGAGTGCCATCTTCAAGGTTTGATCGAAGATCGCCTCGCCCGTGGAGTTTTCGAACTCCGTCAGTAAAAGAGAGTCCTTAATGTTGCTGCCGCTCGAGTTCGTTGAATACTGGGGTGAGCTCGTCGCAGCCGAGTCAGCTTTGTTCGGGGCGGCGGTTTGTTCGAGCCTCGATTCGAGATGAAGCTCGTCGCGCAATTCTTTTAAATCGTTGAGCAGGTCGCGGGTGGACTGATACCGCTGCTCGCGTTTTTTCTTGAGTGTCTTAGAAACGATGCGCTGTAATTCTTTGGGCAGATGGGGCTCCGCGGCGGCAAGCGGCAGGGGTTCCGAATTAATGATCGCCGCCAACACATCCGTCATTGTCTCGCCCACAAACGGAACTTTCCCGGTGAGCATTTCATACAAGACGATACCGAAGCTGAAAACATCCGAACGCGGGTCAATCGGTTTTCCGCGCGCCTGCTCCGGCGACATATAATTGACCGTTCCTATTACAACGCCTGGATTCGTTTTAACCAATTTTCTCGTTGCGTCTTCGGTGTCCGCCTGCTGATTTTTGTTTTCGGTCAACTTCGCCAGACCAAAATCCAAAACTTTAACGTAACCGTCCGGGCGTATCATGATATTTTCCGGCTTGATGTCGCGGTGGACGATACCCGCCGCGTGAGCTGCCGATAACGCTTCCGCCGTCTGCACGACGATCGAAAGCGTTTCATCAAATGTCAGGCGCTCTTTCATCCGGTCACGTAGAGTTACGCCGTCAATATATTCGGTTGCGATATAGTTTACGCCTTCGCTTTCGCCGATCTCGTGAACGGTAATGATGTTGGGATGATTTAAGGCGGACGCAGATTTTGCTTCCTGTTTGAAACGACTCAGCGACTCGGAATTGCCCAGAAATCTATCGGGCAGAATCTTCAGCGCGACCTTACGTTCGAGCCGTGTGTCTTCTGCTAAGAACACCTCACCCATACCGCCTGCACCGATCTTTGAGACGATGCGGAAATGGCCGAATTGGGAATTATCTGCGAAGAGATCTATTTTGTTATCCAGCATTCTCCTACTCGATTCGCCGACATGGCTGCGTCTTAGGACTGATCCGGTGCAGTCCTTGCATCAGGAGCAATCGAAACCGAACACGGCTAAATGTATTAGTTTAGCGTTCGATCATTTTTTTTCAATTCTGGCGGCGAGTGCGAAAGTGCAGCCTTCTGCGTCCAATTCCTTTACAGAAACACTGCGCCGGTGATAAATCCCTTGATCGAATTCTAGTTGGGACAGATCACGCTGGCGTGTCGGGCTATTAAACGCCATTGACCCTCGCGTTTCATCCAGATATTTGTATACCGGCGGTTAATGGTTTTTTCGGCATCAGGCGAATTGCGGCTCGGTACGACCGTCTCGCGTCCCATCACGATAACGGTGTTTTTGTGGATCAGAACGGTTTCCGCGACTCGCACAAATGACGAATAGGTTACTGCTCCCGTGCGAATGCGGTCGGCTTTGTCCACTTCGTTAAATGGATTATTAACCTTAAAGTCCTTCGTCCAGATCCTATCCATCGCGGCCAAATCACCGCGCAGAACCGCATCGGCGTGAGCATGGTCGAGATCCCTAACCTTTTTTTCGATAGCTTCTTTTTGTTTCGGGCTCTGGCCAGATGCCACGCCGCTAATAGCGAAAACCACGATTGCTACAATTAAGCTCAATTTCATATTTTTCTCCGCCTAGCTGAATGCAAACTATTGAACTTCCGATATGGCCAAATCTTAGAAATTCACACAAGTCCCGCGTTTCAGGAATTGCCCGTCGCCGGCCCGGCCTTTATGCTCGCCGTTCTCGATGACGACGCGACCGCGGGACAAAACTGTTTCGACTTTCCCTTTAACTTTCCAACCTTCGTAAGAACTGTAATCGACGTTCATGTGCTCGGCATCGACGCCGAACGTGTGTTCCTTTTCCGGATCGAAGATCACGATGTCGGCATCGGACCCCACGGCGATCGTTCCTTTTTTCGGAAACAGGCCGAACATTTTCGCGGCCGCCGTCGATGTGAGTTCGACAAAGCGATTGAGTGAAATTCTATTCTCGACAACTCCGCCGTTGTAGATCAACGACATCCGGTTCTCGACGCCAGGTGCACCGTTTGGGATCTTCGAGAAATCGTCCTTGCCGAGTTCTTTCTGCTCCTTCATACAGAACGGACAGTGGTCGGTCGAAATGACCTGAAGGTCGTCCATCTTCAAACCTTTCCAGAGCTCCGCATGATTGTGTTTCTCTCGAAGCGGTGGCGTCATCACGTAGCGAGCGCCTTCGAAATCGTCACCGTAATCGTCGATCGAATGAAACAGGTACTGTGGACATGTTTCGGCGAAAGCGGGAATGCCGCGGTCCCGTGCCTGGCGAACTTGATTTAGAGCATCGGTGCAGCTCAGATGCACGATGTACACCGGCGACTCAGCCATCTCGGCGATCGCGATCGCACGATGAACACCTTCGGCCTCGGCGATCGTCGGTCGCGTAAGAGCATGATACTTCGGAGCCGTCCGCCCGTCTGCTAGAAATCGCTTGATGATCTCGTTGATGACGATGCCGTTCTCGGCGTGCATGCAGATGAGTCCGCCTCGTGCCCCAGCCGCCGACATTGCCCGAAAGATCGTCGCGTCGTCCGCCAAAAACACGCCCGGATATGCCATGAACAGCTTGAACGACGTGATGCCCTCGTCCATCAGCTTGTACATCTCCTTCTCATCGCCGTCCTCAAACTCGGTCGTGATCAGATGAAACCCGTAGTCGATGGCCGTCTTGCCCTCGGCCTTTTTGTGCCAAGCATCGACGCCCGCGGTCATCGATTCGCCCTTTGTCTGAACCGCGAAATCGATGATCGTCGTTGTCCCGCCGAATGCCGCAGCACGCGTGCCGGTAAAGAAATCATCGCTCGACGACGTCCCGCCGAACGGCAGTTCCATATGCGTATGCGGATCGATCCCGCCGGGAAAGACGAGCTTGTTGCTCGCGTCGATGACGACATCGGCTTCCATGTCCAGCCGCTTCCCGATAGTCGTCACAGTCTCGCCTTCAATAAAAATATCCGCCCGATAGTCGTCAACTGCAGTAACGATGCGGCCATTTTTTATTAATGTTTTCACAATTGTTACTCGACCTCGTCTTATTATCTATCGCTAGCGTCTGAATTCACTGCCTGACTTCCACTGTGGCCGCTTATCCCCTTGGGCAATATTATAACCGGCCATCAATAGCCATTGTGAATCTTCCACTGTACCGGAAAGGTCCCAGTCCGGCCTCACTTCATCTGAGACTTTATGGTAATCTCTGTCGGCATACTCATTCCAATGGTTTCCGCCAAAATGGGATGGCCGGCCTAGGTAATCGAAGCCGCCAAAAGCAAAAAAAGCGGGAATACCAGCTCTGGCAAATTCGACGTTGTCCGAGCCAAAATACAACCCGTTGTTATCCATTGATTCTTTGGAAAACTTGCGACCCTGTACTTCTGCGGCGGTTCCAAAATACTCATCCAGCGTCGAATATCCATAACCGCTGCTATTCACATCCTTCGTTCTTCCCCAAACATTTCCGCCGTCGAGATTGATATCGGCTAAGGTCCTTGAAAGCGGATATAACGGATTTCGAACATAATAACGCGAGCCCAGCCAGCCCTTTTCCTCGGCCGTGGTCGCAATAAAAAGGATCGAGCGTTTCGGGGCTCTTATCAGCTTCGCAAATCCGCGAGCAATCGCCAAAAGTTGAGCTGTGCCAATTGCGTTGTCTATTGCACCGTTATATATCTGATCGCCCATTAAATCTTTGTCGCGACCGAGATGATCCCAGTGAGCGGTGTAAATCACGTATTCATTCTTCAGACGCGGGTCAGAACCATCGATCCGAGCGACCACGTTTTGGCTTTCGACCCTTCGGAGTTTGTTCGTCGCCGAAATATTTGCCTTTGCATTGGTCAAAACCGGCTTGAAATCTTTCAGTAGAGCAGATTTTTGCAAAGCTTCGAAGTCTTGTCCGGCAGCCGCAAACAGCCTCCGCGCGGCCCCAATAGTAACAAGTCCTGTTATGGCAAGAGCACTATTCGCGGGTCCTCGTGGCCGTAGAGCAAATCCTTCCAAAAGCGCAAATGTCTTGAAGATCGAATAATTTGGTGACTTGTCTGGATCAGTAATAAAAAGAACGGCGGCGGCGCCCTTCTTGAGCGCCAGTTCTTTTTTGAATTCCATAGTTGAGTAAAACGTTCTCAACTCACCCTTGAAAAAGGTGCTGTCCATTTTAGTCGAATCGTCTTTATCCAGAACCGAAGGCTCGCCGCTGAGTATAATGACTAGCTTATTCCGGACGTCTGTCGCTTTGTAATCGTCCCAACGATATTCGGGTGCAATGATTCCGTAGCCAGCAAAAACGACTTCTGAGTTTTTGACAGTTACTTTGGGTTGGAGTCGAGGAAATTCATGAATGAAATCGTCCGGAAAGTTTTGCGGGAATTTCTCACCCTTGATGCTGAATTCAATCTGAGGCTTCGTTTGAAAACCGATCAGTGGAACTTTTTGGACATATGTACCATCCGGATTTCCCGGCTTAAGCCCCGCCCGCTTGAATTGGTCAACCAAATAATTAACAGTCAGCGTTTCACCTCGTGTCCCCGGCCCGCGGCCCTCAAATTCGTCAGAGGCAAGTTTCTTAGTGTGAGTCAGAATATTACCGCTCAGAATACTGTCGAGAGCGGGTTTGAGCTCAGCCAATATTGAGCGATCCTTGCCTGTTTCCTGCCCAATAACAAATAAACCGGCCGCCAAAATTACTGCCATTAAGATAACCGATTTCATTCGGCGTGATTTCATCGGTACCATTCTCCTCAGCACAAGTCCAAACCGGCGTCGAGCGCCGCGATCAGACTATCGACCGTATCCGTCGTCGAATTCAGCATCAGTCCGGTTCGGATCACGTTTCCGTACAACCCGCCCTTGCCGATCAGCACGCCCTGCCGTTTTGTTTCTTCGAAGATCTTGACCACGGCTTCGGGAAATGGCTCCTTCGTCTTGGGATCTTTGACGAGTTCGATCGCCTGCATGATCCCCATCCCGCGGACCTCGCCGATGATCGGATATTTTTCCTGAAGTCCGAGCAGTTGATCGTGAAAATAATCGCCGACGACGCGGCAGTTCGTTCGCAGATCGTCTTCTTCGATAACTTTTATGACCGCCAGTCCGACCGCCATCGAAACCGGATTACCGCCAAATGTCGAGAACGTTAGACCGGGGAACGCATCGGCGACCTCGGGCGTCGCGATCGTCCACCCGATCGGAACGCCGTTGCCCATTCCTTTGGCGGAAGTGATGATGTCCGGCTCGACGCCGTAGTGCTCGATGCCGAACCACTTGTCGCCGGTACGGCCCCACGCGGTCTGCACTTCGTCGGAGATAAACAGGCCGCCGTGATTTTTCGTGATCTCGTGAACGCGTTTGAAATAATCTTTCGGCGGAACGATGAAGCCGCCGACGCCGAGGATCGTTTCGGACATGAACGCGGCGATCTCACCGGTAGTCGTCGTTCGGATCAACTCCTCGACATCGTTCGCGCACGCCAATCCGCAATTGTCGGGCGTCGCGTTGAACGGGCAGCGATAGCAATACGGCGCGTGAGCGTGGACGAATCCCGGAACCTGCGACGCGATCGGTTTCCAGTTAGAATGGCCGATCGATGATAACGCAGTCGCCGATCTGCCCGCGTAGCTGTGACGCAGCACGACCACTTCGTGATTTCCCGTCGCGAGCTTTGCCGCAAGGATCGCCGTGTCATCGGCCTCAGTTCCGCTGCTCGTAAAAAACGATTTTTTCAGATTGCCGGGAGTGATCTCAGCGAGCTTCTCGGCGAGATCGCCCTGCGGGCCGTTCGCATACAAAGTAGATGTATGAGCGATCGTGTTGACCTGATCGATCCACGCCTTGTTGACACGCGGTTCGGCGTGCCCAACGCTGACCGTCAGCACGCCGCCGAAACAATCGAGATATTTGTTGCCCGCGTCGTCCCAGACGTGTTCACCTTCGCCCTTCACAAGCGCGAGCGGTTCCTGGTAGTAGGTCGCTACGGCAGGAAAAAGAAATTCTTTGTGTTTTCGGATCGCTTCGGACAGCGAAGATTTTTTTTCTTGTGAATTCATAGTGTATTTTTGCCACAGAGGTCACAGAGAAAGATTCAGAATGATTTTCTCGGTGGGCTCTGTGGCCATTCTTAGCTAGAACAATGGCCCTTTGTCACCGTTGCCCATCATAGCTTTTCGGACGAGCGGGATCGGCGGTCCGCCGTATGAGAGAAACGCGTCGTGAAACTCTTTCCACGCTTGTCGGCCACCGCGCGACGCTGTCCAGTCATCGCGAAGTTTTTTGATCATCAGCTTGCCCATCGTGTAGTTGAGATACGCCGGATCGAACGTTCCGCGTGCCGATTGCTGATCGGCGCCGCCTTCGTCCTGCAGTCCCTGTTCGATGAACATCTTCTTCGATTCCTCGACGGTCATACCTTTTGTGTGCAGACCGATCGCCGAAATAAATCGAACATTCCTGAGCAGAGCTTCCTGCAGTTGTCCGAGATGCAATTCCGCATCTCCCACTCCAAGACCGGCGTCGTACATCATCTCTTCGGTGTAATGCGCCCAGCCTTCGGCAAACGCGTAACCGACGAACACCTGACCAAATTTCGATTTTGCGCGGTTAGAGTGAAGGAAGTTCAGGAAATGTCCCGGGTAGGCCTCATGAACCGAAGTGAAGAGTAAGCTTCCCTCGCCGGGAAGATATTCCTCCTGTTTTTGTTTCGACCATGTCGGATCGGGCGGCGACACGTAATAAACGGACGGCAGATCTTTCTCATACGGCCCGGGAATATTTATATACGCAAAGTTCCAGGCTTTATACGGCGGAGCCTGTGCGACCTTACACTCCTCGGTTCCGGGGACGGAAACGATATCTTTTTCCTCGAGAAATTTTCGAAGATCCGTGAGCTGCGTCGTTGCGGCCTCGACGAGATCTTTGCCCGCAGCTTTGCGCAGGTTTGCTTTCTTGTTGCATTCGACGAGCGACATGCCCGGCGCGTACGTTTCGCACTCGGCCTTTACAGCCGCGAGATTTTTGTCGAGATCCGCTTTCGCGATCTCCTCAAGGCGCGCGAGATCGATATCGACGCCTTCGGTCTGCTTGAGCATCAGCTTGAACTTGTCTGCACCGAGCGCGAAGTTATTTGTCGCGGTCGATTCCTGTGAAGCAAGCCAAGCGTCGAAATCACGGATGGATTTTGCGGCGGCGGCGTTCGCGCTTTTGAACTCAGATTGCGATTGCTGATCCGTGACCGGCTCGAAGACCTTTACGACGTCCTTCTCGTAAAATTCAGCGAGCCCGCCGATCGTCTTGCGGCCGATCTTTATCAGGTTCATCGCAAGAGGCGGTCTTAGATTTTCTTTGGCCTGCTCGAGTGCGGCCGGAACGTTTTTGGCGTACGTCGTGTAGGCTTTGATCCGCGTTTCAAGCGGAGCATACGGCCGCGAGACATATACGTCGGGATCGAGCGCATCGGCGTAATAGTAAGGATTTATATGCGGCTGATCCGCCGTCTCGCGCCAGAACAGATCCTTGTCGATCTGTGCGATCAGGTAGTCGCGTTCGAAACGCTGCCGTTCGTCGAGTTGATCGTCTTTGAAAGCGGCGGCTTTACCGCGTTCGCTCTTCAATCGCGCGATCTCTTTGTTCAATCCGTCAACCGACCAATCGGGAAACTTGCCATCGAACTCATGCCGGCCTTGATAAACGGCGAAAGTCGGATTCGCTGTAAAGTAGTCGGTCAGAAACTGCTCGACATACGCATCCCATTTGGCATTTGACGCAGCGTTGGAATTCGCGTTGGCTGTTTGATTTGTATTGGTCGGCGGAATGCAGCTGATCATGACGATCGCCAAACCAAGAAGCACTATACCCACAAAACATTTCATATTTATCCCTATTCGATGGGTCTTCCCTGGTCGACTAATATCTTATTAAAAAGCGTTTCGGACTTAGGCGAATCTCCATGAGCGAAGGTGCCAAAAAACTTTCCTGACGGTCCGACCCCATAGAAACGCGAGCACTGAAAGCATATTTCAATCTCGACAACCTGATCCCCCATTCGAGCTCTCAGCTTATGGTGAGGAAGCCAACAGTTCGATGGTTCCTCACCGTTCGATACATCTGTGTAAAATGCTTCTAATATCTCCGTTCGCAGATTACGATTCGCAATATCAGCAACTGTGTTCGGTTCGAAACCTTCCTTGACAGGATATTCGACCCCGTTATCGGTTCGAACAATCTCTCCCTGCAAAGTAAACTCACTCGCCGATTCCAACACTTTCCGGGCATCTGCCGGCAAAGACGAATCCAACAGCTGTTTCTGTCGCCCCGTTAACTTAACGACAGGAGCAACCACTAACGGTGTAGAGGTTGAAACTCCTACGGGTCGGACCTCTGATGTCCCTCGGTTGTCGTCAGCAGAATCAATTACAGGTGAAGACGTGCATCCAAACCCGAAGATCACGACTAAGAGCGATAATATCGATCGGCTCATGCTCGGATTCTCGTCCACGATCCTAGTATAAATTCCCTTCCCTTTTCCTTCCCGTGTAATCCACGTAGACGACCTTCAACTCGGTGTAGAAATCGAGCGAGGTCGAACCCTGCTCGCGGGCTCCGAGGCCGGTGTTCTTCAGACCCCCGAATGGAATGTGAGCTTCGCCGCCGGTTGTCGGTGAATTGATATGGGTCATCCCGCTTTCGATCTCATCGACAAATCGATAGAC
>JBBKXD010000082.1:0-3983 GCA_037969295.1 Pyrinomonadaceae bacterium
CTCGACACTTTTCGGTCGAACGAAAACGATATCGTTCTTGAGATCGGGCCCGGACGCGGAGCTCTTACGGAGAAGCTCATCGAAACCGGCGCACAGATCTACGCGCTCGAATTTGATCGCGACCTCGCCCCGCTTCTTCAGGCGAGATTCGGGAAAAAGGAAAACTTCACTCTCGTCGAAGGCGATGCGCTCAAACTTGACCTTGCCAGTTTGGAACGCGGCGGACAAAAGTTGCGGATCATTGCAAATCTTCCGTACAACATCTCAACCGCGATCCTGCAGCGGTTGTTCTCCTCGGTGGAGATTATTGAAGACTGTGTCCTGATGTTTCAGCGCGAAGTTGTCGACCGCCTTACCGCAGATCCGGGAACGAGCGAACGCGGTTATTTGACAGTTCTTATTGAAGCTCATTTTTCTATCGAATGGCTCTTTGATGTCCCGCCTTCGGCGTTTCGGCCGGAGCCGAAAGTGTGGAGCTCGGTCGTCAGGCTGCTTCCGAAGACTCGATCGATAGGAAATGAAGAACTGTTTCGTGAGGTAGTAGGAAGAGGATTCGCGCAAAAGAGAAAGACAATACTCAACAATCTCAAGGTCTGGTATCCGAAGGCCGGCGAACTCCTCGCAAGTATCGGCATCGATCCTATTCGTCGTGCAGAGACGCTTTCGCTTAGCGAATGGATCAACGTCGTCGAGAGACTCGAGCCGCGTGCATAAACCGGTTCGTCGGCGTAAATTAGCCTCTCCAACGGTGCCTGCCGTTACGTGCTATCATTCGTAAAGTGAATAAGATAGAAATAATACCTCTGGGCGGCATCGGCGAGTTCGGAATGAATTGCATGGGTATCCGGTACGGGGACGAAATGATCGTCGTCGATGCCGGCATGGGCTTTCCGGAAGAAACTCCCTACGGCGTCGATATTTCGATCCCGAATTTCGATTTCCTTGAGGAATACCGGGACGATCTCACCGCGCTGGTGTTGACGCATGGACACGAAGATCACGTCGGAGCGCTCGCCTACATTCTGAAAAAATACAATTTGCCGGTGTTTGGTTCGCGATTTACGCTTGCTCTGGCCGAAAAGCGGCTCGAAGAGTTTCGCATGCTCGACGATGTACTGCTGCATCGAGTCAAGGCGGACGATGTGATCGAGATCGGCAGCTTCAAGGTCGGATTTATTCATGCCTCGCATTCGCTGGTCGATTGCTTCTCGCTTGCGATCACGACGCCGATCGGAACTCTCATCCACACAGGTGACTATAAAATTGACGACACGCCTGTCATCGGAAAGCCTTACGATCTCGATACGCTTCGCAAATACGGAGACAAAGGCGTGCTCGCTCTGCTCGCGGATTCGACAAACGCTACCGTGCCCGGGAGAACGCCATCTGAACAAGCGGTCATTCCCGCTTTCCGCGAGATCTTCGAAGAAACGCCCGGCCGCCTTTTTGTCGCAACGTTCTCTTCTTCGATCCACCGACTGCAAATAATATTCGATCTCGCCCACGAGTACGGCCGAAAGGTATGTGTTCTCGGCCGCTCGATGCAAAAAAACGTTGAGATCGCCGATGAGCAGGGACTGCTGAAAATTGCGCATGGCGGCATGATCTCGATGGGCGAGGCACGCGCACTCGACGACGACACGATCTGCTATCTCGTCACCGGATCTCAGGGCGAAAATCGCGCCGCCTTATGGAACATGGCGACGTCCACGTACAAAGGACTCGAGGTCGAAAAGGGTGACACCGTCGTCCTCTCGGCGCGAATGATCCCGGGGAATGAAAAGAATATCAGTCGGTTGATCGGACATCTGTATAAGCGTGGGGCGAACATCATTGAAGAGAAACGGCGGTTGGTCCACGTCTCGGGTCATGCTTCGCAGGAAGACATCAAGATCATGGTCGAGACGGCTCGGCCAAAGTATCTCGTGCCCATCCATGGCGAGTACCGAATGTTGTTTCGGCACAAAGAGTACGTCAAGAATCACGTCGCCGGATATTCGGACGACAATATCGTCTTGATCGAGAATGGCGATGTTCTGGAGCTCGACGAATTCGGAGCCCGTGTCGTGGCCAAACACGAATTGCACAAGACATTTATCGACGAAGAATCAATGGGCGAGATCCGCTACGACGTCGTGCGTGAGCGAAAGAAATTAGCGTACGGCGGAGCGATCTCGCTGGTCGTAACGATCGATAAAGCGACGCATAAGATCGCCGGCGAACCCCAGATAACATTCCAGGGTGTCGCGGGACTCGAACCGACGAACGGTTTCGCGGCGGAGGCTCGTAAGGCTATATCCGAAGCGATCGCAGAAATGAAACAGGCTCAGATCGCGGATACAACTGTTTTTAAAGAAAACCTCCGCATCCATCTCAAGCGTTTTGTTCAGAAGGAAATTCACTCAAAACCCGTCATCGTAACCACCATTGTGGAGGTCTAGCCTGTCTTTTTCTGACGGATATACGTATCCTTTCCGTTCGCCAGATCGTAGGAACTGAACCAGTCAAAGATCATATCGTCTCCCTTAACTTTTATGTTTGCATAGACAACATAGGCGTTAGTGGAATGGGTGTAATATGCAAGATGAACGACCTCGCCGTCGCGTATCACCACGTCTCTAATTTCGCGTACTTCCGAGGTGTTTGCCTCGTAGATCGAAAAGCATGTCAGCCCTTGAGGGCGCTTCTCGATTCGGAGAAGGTATTGGTCCTCGCCCTTCCAGTCACCTGAAAGATCGTACTTAAGTTTTTGCGGGGTGCAATGCCCCGCCGCGAACGCCGGATCTGAGAAAACCAGAAGCAACGCAGACATCGATATCCCAATGAGAAGTCTTTTCATTTTGTTTTCATTTAACTGCCGAACCACTAAAAAATATCATGAGTGTCAATTCTCGCAGCGGTTATTGACTGAAGTATCATCAAGCGATGGGTTGGAGTAGCAAAGTAGTGCTTATAACCGGCGCGTCGAGTGGTATCGGCGAAGCCCTTGCACTCGAACTTGCCGAGCGCGGAGCCATCCTTGGCCTTGTCGCACGACGTGAAGACATGCTCCGCGATCTCGCAGCGCGATGTGAATCCGCGGGCGGAAAGGCGCGCTTTTTCGCGGCAGATGTGACGGACGCCGAAGCGATGCAACGAGCGGCGGCCGCACTCCGCGACGAATTCGGACACATCGATATCCTCATCGCAAACGCGGGCATCGGTGGGAACAACGCAGAGACGCGTGACCTGCGTCCTGAAGCGGTCAAGAAGGTCATTGATATCAATCTGCTCGGAGCAGCGAACGCGGTTTACGCAGTGCTGCCGCAAATGCTTGAGCGGGGAAGCGGCCACCTCGTCGCGATCTCGAGTCTCGCGGGCTTTCGGGGACTTCCTAAATCCGCGGCGTATTCTGCGAGCAAGGCCGGGATGACGGCATTCTTCGAAAGTGTGCGACTCGATGTTCAGCATCGTGGAGTCGACGTTACGATCATTCAGCCGGGCTTTATCAGAACACCGCTCACGTCAGGACGCGCAAACAAGATGCCGTATCTGATGGAACTCGACGACGCCATCCCGCACTTCATTCGCGCGATCGAAAAGAAAAAGAAATTCGCCGCGTTTCCATGGCAGTTGGCAACGCTCGTCCGCGCCGGCCGAATTTTTCCGGCGTGGCTCTACGACCGGATCGCGGGCCGCGCAAAATACCGTACATAAACGCCCGATCCGTCGCGCCACCTCGGAGCTCGTTACGGCTCGCTGCCTTATGCGAAATGGCCGCGCCGAGCCTCACTGCGGCAGGCCGCCCATCTGTGGTAGATTTGTTCCTGAAACCGACACGCGACCCGATTTCCTTTCAAATCATTTATGAACCTGCTGCAAGCGATCATCCTAGGCATTGTCCAGGGCCTGACGGAGTTTATCCCGATCAGCTCGACCGCCCATCTCGTATTTGCAAGCCGCTGGACGAACCTTTATAACGGCGATCCTCAACAGATCACGGC
>JBBKXD010000083.1:0-21115 GCA_037969295.1 Pyrinomonadaceae bacterium
ATGTTGGGATTTGAGTGAGCAGTCGACGGTAGACGGTAGGCAGTAGGCAGTAAGCAGAAGGCAGTAAGCAGAAGGCAGTGGACCGTCGTTTTATAACGTGAACCTGAGGAAGATTATGAAAACGTATTTACTCCGATCGTTAGTGTTTGTTATTTTTCCTGGGCTTTGCCTGGCGCAAGGCTCGTACCGGCAACCGCCGAAAGACACGATGGATATCCTGAATGCTCCGACGGCGCCTTCAGTGTCTGTTTCACCGGTGCGCGACCGGCTGGCCCTGCTTGAACCATTACGCTATCCGCCGATCGCGGAACTCGCTCATCCGATGCTTCGTCTCGCGGGATCCCGGGTAAACCCTCGTACGAATGCGCCGCACCGCCAGCCGTACTTCCTCGGTCTGACACTGAAATCAATTGCCGACGGCAAGGAAACTAAAGTCACCTTTCCGGCAGGTGTTCAGATCGTCCAGCCTTCGTGGTCACCGGATGGCAGGTTTATCGCCGCAGGAAACCTTACATCGACAGGGGTCGAACTGTGGTTCATCGACACGGCGACCGCGAAGGCGTCAAAGGTTCAAAATATTTATTTGAACACGGCCTTTGGAGGTTTCTCGTGGGAAGATTCGCGAACGGTTTCGGCGACCCTCGTTCCAGCGAAACGCGCGACCGCTCCCGCCTACCAGGATCTGACGCCAAACGAACCGAACATCCAGGAAACGAGCGGCCGCGGCGGCGCCGTCCAGACCTTTCAGGATCTGTTAAAAACTCCGAATGACGAAAAGTTGTTCGAATACTACGCGACATCGAAACTCGCAATGATCGACGTCGGCGGCAAGGTTCGCGAGATCGGCCCCGCCGCGATCTTTGATTCGGTGGATTTTTCGCCCGACGGCAAATACATCCTCGTATCCCGGATCGAACGTCCGTTTTCTTATCTGTTCCCGGCCTTCCGATTTCCGAAAAAGGTTGAGATCTGGGATACCAGTGGCAAGGTTATTCACACGATCGCGAACATTCCGCTGCAAGATTCGATACCCATCCAGGGCGTCCAGACCGGACCGCGGAGTTCCGGCTGGATTCCGACGGAACCAGCGACGTTGATCTGGGCAGAAGCTCTCGACGGCGGCGACCCGCGTAAGAAAATAACACCGCGTGACCGGCTGATGACTCTTGCTGCACCGTTCTCAAGCGCCCCCTCGGAGCTTTTAAAAATTGAGCATCGATATCAGGGACGCCAGTTCGGCGAGAAGGACGGCATGATGTGGTTTAACGATTTCGATCGAGACACGCGCCACAGGCGAATCTTCATGACCGACTATCGAAATCCGTCGTCTGTTAAGTTGGTCGCCGACTTGAATATTAGTGACCGCTATAACGAGATCGGACAGCCCGTGACCCGGCTTTTGCCGCATGGTGCCAACGTAATAAGAATGAACGGCGACGAGATATTTCTTGCTGGTACGGGAGCTTCACCCGAGGGCGACCGGCCGTTCTTTCGACGTATGAATCTGAAGACATTGAAAACCGAAGAGATCTTTCGCTCCGCGACGGGCGAGTACGAGAGTTTTCTCGGTATGATCGACGACAACGGCACGACGTTCTTGACGCGCAAGGAGTCCTCCATCGAACCGCCGAATGTTCATTTTCATCAGGTGTGTCAGCCCGGGACACAGTGCATCGCCGTCTTCGATCGTAAGATCACCGAGTTCAAGGACCCCGTTCCGCAGCTTCGGGGGATAAAGAAACAACTTGTGAAATACAAACGAGCGGACGGTGTCGAACTTTCGTTCACGCTCTACACCCCGCCCGGATACAAAGAAGGGACGCGGCTCCCCACCGTCGTGTGGGCTTACCCGTTGGAATTCTCCGACGCTTCCGTCGCGGGCCAGGTTACCGGCTCGACAGATCGGTTCACGCAGATCGGCGGCATTTCGCATCTTTTCTTTCTGCTGCAGGGTTATGCCGTGCTGGACGACGCAACAATGCCGGTCGTGGGCGATCCGGAAACGGTCAACGATACTTTCATCAAGCAGATCGTCGATTCCGCGAAAGCGGCGATCGATAAAGGGGTCGAAATGGGCGTCGTCGATCCGGAACGGGTCGGCGTTGGCGGGCACAGCTACGGCGCTTTTATGACGGCAAATCTTCTTGCGCATTCCGACCTCTTTCGAGCCGGGATCGCACGCAGCGGTGCGTACAATCGAACGCTGACGCCGTTCGGGTTCCAGGGCGAGCGACGAAATTTTTGGGAGGCAACGAAACTCTATACTGACATTTCACCTTTCTTCTTCGCGAACAAGATCAATGAACCCATCCTGCTAATCCATGGTGAAGCAGATAACAACCAGGGAACTTTCCCGATCCAATCCGAACGACTATTCGCCGCGATCAGCGGTAACGGAGGCACGGCCAGGCTCGTGATGCTGCCGCTTGAATCGCACGGATACTCGGCAAGGGAATCCGTCGAGCATACGCTCTACGAAATGCTCCAATGGTTCGATAAGTACGTCAAGAACGCCAAGCCGCGGAATGGTAAATAGTGAATGGTGAATGGCGAGTAGTGAATAGTCGGAGCCGACCGCGTGTTCGGAGGCTTCTTCGGAGAAGAGAAGTTAAGAGGCAGGGTTTGTGACCTATTGAATTTGCGCGACTTCGCGCAAATCAACAAAATTACTTCCCAAGCGAAATGCAGTGTTTCAAGTGCGTAAGTCATAAGTGCTGAGCCATTTACCGTTATTTGTACCACAACCGTCAGGGCAGCGGGAGCAATATGTGGTCCAGCGAGAGTACCTTCGCGACAACAAATGGTCCCCGAGTCGCATCCCATGTTCAGGTCGAAAGGCTTTGGAAAAGTTTCGACTCGAAGGAAGTTCCCTTCCTCCTCAAGAACGCCCTGGGACAGCTTCAATGAAGCTGTCCCGTTTTTGTTTGAGTTCCGGATTCGACCGATTGACGCTAGACTATCAACTGTACGCACCTTAAATTCAAGAAAAGTATGAAATCGCTAAATGCTCTGTGTCTGATCGTATTTTTGTGCTCGTTCGGTTTTGCTCAGACCATGCCGAAAGATGCTGACCCGAAGATGTGGGCTCAGGCAATGAAGATCCATCGAAAAGCAATTATCGTCGACGGACATAACGACATACCCTCGCCGTTGGTCGACGATGACTTCGATCTCGCGACGAACTCCGTCGGAAAGTTTCACAACGACGGCGATCCGTTTCATACCGATCTTGCCCGCTTTAAAGCAAGCGGCATAACAGGTGAGTTCTTTTCGATCTATGTTGGCGGAGGTCGCATGCAGACGCATGATTCGATGCGGCGGGCGATGGACATGATCGATGCGACGTATCGAGAGGTCGAGCGTCATCCCGGCGCTCTAACTATGTGTACGACTGCCGCCGAGATCCGGCGCGCGAAAAAAGCCGATAAGGTCTGCGTGCTTATGGGAATCGAAGGCGGCTACGCGATCGAGAATTCATTGTACGCGCTTCGAAACTTTTACCGTCTTGGAATTCGCTACATGACGCTCACGCACAATGTTTCGCACGACTGGGCCGATGCGCATCGGGGCGAGGTAAAGAACAACGGGCTGTCGGATTTCGGCAAGGAAGTTGTACGTGAGATGAATCGGCTTGGGATGCTCGTCGATATCTCGCACGTGTCGGTAAAGGTCATGAATGATGTGCTCGATGTTACGAACGCTCCGCTCATCGCGTCGCACTCGTCTGCTCGCGGAGTAAGCGATCACACTCGAAATGTCCCTGACGAAGTTTTGAAGCGCGTTGCTCAAAACGGCGGCGTGATCATGATCAACTTCTACGCGTCGTTCCTGGATGAACGAACGAATAAGGAAGAGAACGAACGGGCGGCGCGTCTAAAGCCGCAGATCGACGCGCTTCGCGAACAATTCAAGAACGATCCGCTGGGTTTCAACGCGGCCGAACGGAAACTGTTCAACGCGAATCCTATCTACATTGCCGACTACAAGCGAATCGTCGATCACATCGATCACATCAAGAAGGTCGCGGGCATCGACATCGTCGGTATCGGATCGGATTTCGATGGCGTACCCTTTCTCCCGGCCGGCATGAACGGTATGGAAGATCTTGTTTTGGTAACGTACGAGATGCTTCGTCGAGGATACTCAGAGACCGAGATTCGCAAGGTGCTCGGCGAAAACTTTCTTCGCGCATTTGCAAGGGCCGAGCAAGTCGCGGGCAAACGGCAGATCAGCGGACAGGGAAGCGTAAAGAAGATCAAGTAGACGGTCCGACCAAGGACGTTTTGATCGCAACTTGACTCGCTCAAACATCGGGCGTATAACTCCCCTACTTCTTCCAGGGATGTTTTCCACAATCTGTGAGCTCGCCCCCTGCCAAACGGATGCGGCAGCGGCTTGTATTGCTCAACCCCCAGGCATCCTTTTTCTTTTTGAGAGGATAAATATATGCATAGATTATTTCTGGGTCTTTCGATGCTGATCGCAGCATCGTTCCTGACCGCGTGCGACCCCGCGGCAAACTCGAATTCGGCGAACAAACCCGCTAACGCCGCTAACAATGCAGCACCTGCAGCTAATTCGGCAGCGCTCGAGACCGAGGTCAAGAAGCTGGTGAACGACACCGCGGCCGCGCTTGCAAAGAACGATACGGCGGCGCTTGAGAAAATTTACAGTGACAACTATATGCTCGTGAATCTCGACGGTTCGGTGCAAAATCGGACGGACCGCCTGGCTTCGCTCAAATCGGGCGACACAAAATTCGACTCGTTCGCTTACGACGAGATCAACGTCCGCACGAATCCCGAAGGAACGGGTGCCGTCGTTATCGCGCGCGCGACCGCGACAGGTATGAACAAAGGTAAGAAGATCGAAGGCACGATCCGCGTGACGCACGTCTGGAGTAAGACCAAGGACGGATGGCGTATGGTGAGCGGCCACGCTACACAGATCGCGGGCGTCGCAACTTCACCCGCGGCGAACACCGCCGCTTCGAACAGCAATTCGCCCGCAAGCCCGCCCGCGGCAAACACCGCGAACACAAACAAATAATTCCCCCGATGGCGGATGCACAGCTTGGCTGGCATCCGCTTTTCTTAGCCCCCTTAGGAGAAAAAATGAAAACGATCTCAATAATATTCCTGGTCGCCGCCACGGTGATCTCGGCAGCGGCTGAATGCAGCGATGCAGACAAGAAAGCTCTCACAGCATTCGACCACGCCTGGAGCGCGGCCGGACAATCCGGCGACAAAGCAAAATTGATGGCGTTCTACGCCGACGAGTATATGGGCTTTCCGGGCATGCAAGGTAAAAACGCGGCGATCGAAGCAACGATGGGCACGTTCGAACGCAATAAAGCGAATCCTGCCGGCGCGGACAAGGTGACGTACGATAACTACATCATCTCCTGCACGCCGATGACGGCCACCATCACGCATCGCAACACAGTTTGGACGCCGGACGGTACTGGAGGAAAGCCTGAGACGTTTTATACCCGCAGCGTTCATTTCTTAGAAAAACGCAGCGGAAATTGGCAGGTTGTCAGCAATGCCGGCAACGATCTCGACGATTACGCCATGCTCTGGTATCTCGAACAGGACTGGAACAATGCTGTGTGGAAGAAAGATAAGACATGGTTTGAGAAAAACTACGCGACTGACTTTACGAGCATCAGCAGCCAGAGTGCAAAGTTGATGAGCCGAGCAGAGGACATCGCCGATACCGTCAACGACAAGAGCACGTTCGATCTGGTCGAGACGACCGGGATGAACATTCGCATCGACGGAAACTACGCTGTCATCACCGGTGTCTTTCGTCTTAAGGGAAAGGACGAAAAAGGAGCCGGGTTCGACCGGAGGATTCGTTACACCGATACTTGGATAAAACGCGACGGTCGCTGGCAGGCTTGGTCATCGCAGGGAACGAACATCCCTGACACGCCGATTGTGGCGAAAAACTAGAAAAAAAGGGCGGCCCGACAGCCGCCTTTTTTTTTCGACAAGTCGAGTCCGGTTCACCGGATTCGAACGTTCATATTACTAGCCTTCCGGCGGCATCCCCGTTTTCCGTCTGTCGTGGACGGGATCTGGCTGGATACTTTCGCGGCCTTCGATATGAAAAAAAAAAGTTCTTTTACTGGACCCAGAAGGAATATTCGATGAACTGAATCACTGTTACAGGTTTTCCGTCCTTGACGGCCGGAATAAACCGGATCTGCTGTGCGGCCGTCTTCGACGCGCGCTCAAAATCCGGTTGGCCCCCGCGGTCTAACGAACGGACAAACCCTATCGTGCCGGAAGAGAGGAACTCTACCGCGAGCGTCACCTTTGCCGAGCCCTGGCTGCTGTGAACTCCGCGCGGATACGACGGACGCGGCTTATCCGTCATCTTCAATGGGGAATCGTATTCATTCCAGTCATTACTCTTGCTAACGTCCGTCTTGTTGAACGCTTTACGCGCCAATTTATCATTGCCTGAATTAACGTACGCTCCTCCGAGATAAAGCCAGGCCTGTCGATCCTTCGGGTTCGCTTCGACAGCCTTTTCAAGAAGCCCGACGGACTCGGCGTATTTGCCTTCGCGGTAAAGATCGATGCCGCGGTTTCGGTCTGACTGTTGAGCGGCGACCGCCCCCGCCGACACAAAGATCGCGAGAACGACAGTAAAGCTTGCTGGAAATTTCATCGGTTCAAACATACCAACTCCAGGGTCCGGTCGGCCAACGTTTTTAGGTCGACCGCGACGCGACAGTGTTTCGCGGAGGCGGCGACCTGTCGTCGCAAATATTCTCTTGCTTCCGTGACGGGAAAGACGTATAAACTTCGACTATCCCATCTCGGACCTTGTCGGCTAGTGACTATTAGGGACGACATGCGACCGCATGTTCGACAAAATTGTCCCACTAGATGGAATCTTGATCAAGGAGATAGTGTTATGAAGTGTGGAAGTGCAGACGGTTCCAAGCCCAGCCTCGCAGTAATTGTTTTGAGATGTTTGTTCATCGCGGCGGTGTTTGCCCTTCAGATAAATATTCCAATCGCGGCACAGTCGACCAACCAGCCGGCGCGCGCTCGATGGGAAAAATTGGCTTACCAAGATACGGACGCTCTTATCCGGGAAACGACAGTCGCGTTAGAAAAGAACCCGCAGGACGCGATCGCATTAAGGATGCGATCATCTGCTTTTTATAGAAACGCTGAGACGGACAAGGGTAAGGCGGATGCCGTCGCTGCTCTTGCTCTCTTGAAGAGTCCGACGAGTGCGGAAGAATTTGAAGCGAAATGTTATGCGGAACGTCGAATGGAAAAATACGATGAAGCGTTGTTGGATTGCACAAAAGCAATTGAGCTGGATCCAAAATATGCGTGGGCTTATTACAATCGGGGGAACGCAAATGAGGGCAAGAAGCGGCCAGAACAAGCGATAGCCGATTACACAAAAGCGATCGAATTAGACCCGAAACATTTAGATTCCTACACGAGACGTGGATACCTTTATGAGTTGAACAAAGGATATGACAAGGCAATTGCGGACTACACGATGGCGGTCGGACTTGATCCTAAACGGGCGTCAGTATACGTGAGTCGCGGATATGCATACCACCTTAAAAACGAATATGGTCTAGCGGTCGCGGATTACGCGAAAGCGATCGAATTAGACCCCAAAGCCCCGGCGCCGTACTTTGGGCGAGGCAATGTTTACCGTGATAAGAACGAATACGTTCTGGCGATCGCAGATTACACAAAGGCTATCGAATTCGCTCCGAAGGACTCGACCGGGTACTTCTATCGCGGGTTGACCTACGAGCGAAAGAACGACTACGACAAAGCGATAGCAGACTTCACGAAGGTGATCGAACTTTCGCCCAAGCTGGCGTCGGCATATCTCGCAAGGGGTAACAATTATTCTTCCAAGAACGATAACGCCCTGGCAAAAGCCGACTTCACAAAAGCGATAGAGCTTGATCAGAAGTACTTCCTTCCATACTACAATCGGGGAAATACCTACTTCAATGAGAACCAGTTTGATCTGGCGATCGCGGATTTTTCAAAGGCGATCGAGCTCAATCCGAAATTCGCACATGCATACAACAATCGCGCGAATAGTTACCGCATGAAAAACGAAGTCGACCTGACAATAGCCGATGCAACAAAAGCGATCGAGCTCGATCCCAAACTTCTCGTGGCTTACCGCATTCGCGCGTTTGCGTACGATGCGAAGGGCGAGAAAGTGCTGGCGGATAGAGACCGCCAAAAAGCAAGAGAACTAGAAGGAGCGCCCAAGTGAATTAATGACCGCTAGACGTTTATACAGTTCTCATTTCGTCTAAAGGTCAGGAGTTTAAGACGCAAACAAATCTAAGTATCCGGAGGTTAGAATATGCACCAAAGAAAAAGTTTGTTCCCCTATGCGTTCATTCTTAACGCCGTGCTGGCGGGGTCGCTACTGCTAACGGCTTGCGGGAAGCTGATGGATTACGGGAGCTCCAATAGCAACAGCAACACCCAGCCGCAAAAGGCCTCAACTCCTGCCGCAACGGCGAACGCAAATGCCGCCGATTCGTCTAGCGCTCAGCAGGTGCCGGCCGGTCCTGTTCTGGCTTCGACCGACGGCGATAAACCTGGCATACGCGTCGAGGTCGTGGAGTTAAAGCGGACCAGCGGTAACACCGTGAACCTCAAGTTCACGATGATCAACGACTCGGATCAGGATATGGACTTTGGGTACGATTTTGGTGAAGGTAGTACAAGCGATATCAGCACCGTCGCCGGAGCGCACCTGATCGATGCTGCCGGGAAGAAAAAATATTTCGTCGTGCGCGATACCGAAAACGCCTGTCTTTGCAGCCGCGGCCTAAAGTCAATTAAGCCCAAGACGCGCGCGAACCTTTTCGCGAAATTTCCAGCACCGCCGGAGGATGTGGAAAAGATCACGGTCGTTATACCGCACTTTACACCCATGGACGACGTCGCAATTAGTCGCTAGAGCAGGAAGGCGAGGTTGATATGAAAGTACACAAACTACCTAAGGCCGCGATCCTGCTGCTCTTGGCCTGCCTCGTTCATCACTCGCCGGCGCAGGAGGTGAACGCTGTTGATCTAAAGGTCAAGATCCTCGACTTGGTCTTTCGAGTCGAAGACATCGGCGGGAAAGTTCAAGATCTACAGGTCAAGGAATCGGACACTGAAATTCGCATCGAGCTGGCGGCGGACGTGCTATTCGATTTCGACAAAGCCGACATTCTGCCAAAAGCTCAAGAAGCTTTGAAGCAGGCAGCGCTCATCATACGAGAGAAAGCCAAAGGTACCGTTCGCGTTGAAGGCCACACGGACGGTAAAGGATCGGACACCTACAACCAAAAGCTTTCGGAGCGACGTGCCGCTGCCGTGAAAACTTGGTTTACCAACAAGGAAGGTATTAGCAACGTCCAATTTTCCACCGCTGGCTTCGGCGCCAAACGGCCCAAAGTCCCGAACAACAAAACCGACGGCACCGACGATCCCGACGGTCGGCAAAAAAACCGACGGGTAGAGATCGTGGTGAAAAAATAGAAACCAAGTTTTTGGCGATTCTCCAATGGTGGCAGACGAGGGGATCGTATATAGGAGTAACGTAACAGGAGGGTAATATGTGGAAATGGAAAGAACCACTTCTCCCAATGTTGGTTTTGTTTACGCTTATCGGCGCAATCTTTTTTGCCGGGAAACCGCAGCCGGTTGCCGGTCAGGAGAATATCCGAGATCAACCGCCATGTAGTTGCTGCTGTGCCGAGAATGATATTACTAATACCTTCAACCTGTTCCCCGCTGGTGATCCGAGATCGAAAAAATGTTGGGGCCTGGACCGAAGCGGGAAAGATTGTGCAAAGACGCTGGGCAGTCTTCCGGAAGCTGAGGTCCAGACCATCTGCGACAAGTACTCGAGGATTTCCACATTTCCATTCGCCCGAAGTTTTATAGACTGCCCCGTACTGAAACCTTTCTGCAAACCCAAATGTCAGCCGGTCTCCCCATGGTTTGATAGCTCGCCACAATCTGGCTGTAAGGATGTGCGAAATCCAGAGATCAAGGTCGAGGCAGGGACGGCCTACTTAAGAATGTGCGGGTGGGCCGTTTTTGCTTATACGCCGGTCGACAAAGACCCGCTATTGATGGAAGCGTACGTGAGTGTGCTAAAGGAACACGTGAAAATGCGGATCGGAAGCCGGATCTGCTGTGACAAGTTCCTTGCGGCGGCCAAGCCCGGCTCGCAATGTGACCCAAGATATGACTTGGACTGTGACGGTCGACTAAACCCTTCCGATCGCACGGACGATGGAATGTATCCTGATATTACCCAATTCGGCGTTGCGGAGGGAGGCATCGGTGTGCGCGTCGATGCCGCACCGCCCTGGTTTCGTCCGGGCGATGCAGGCTTCATGCCGCCTATCGATCTATGCGATTGCCAATGGGAGCTCGTCACGAGCACACGCACATGCGCTAAGAGCAAAGCAGGGGTTCACGTTTGGCAGGCGTCCTGGCGATGTCCATCCACCGGCAACGTGAAAAATATCCGTAAGGAAGTTCCTGCTAAATTGTTTGATTGCACACCGCCCCCGCCCAAGGACGGCCGTTGGTTTAGGCCATAGTCGACCAGGAGGCGGAATCAGTTCTATCGTGTGAATAAAAAGTTAAAAAAAAAGAGGTTCTAAACCATGAAACGTATCAGCCTTACCCTTTTGTTCTTACTTGTTTGTCTGCCGCTGGCTTTCGCGCAAAAGAGCGATCCGCCTTCCGCAATCCCGTGCTGTGGTGTGGTCTCAATTGACCGTGTGAACGGCATTGTGACCGCGAAGATTCTGAAGACCGGGAAAACTTTCCAGTTTGAGGTGGACAGCCGTTCTCTTCTTAAGACTCTGCGTGTAGGGCAGAAGGTGTGGGTAAATGCTGCAACCAGGCGGGTGGGATTTACGGAGCGCGATCCTTGCTGCACAGTTATTGGCAATACCAACTTGGACCTCGGTGATAGCGATCGGCCGTCGGCGGAAAAAGGTTCTACCGGAGTGCTTCGAAACGGTAAGACCCTCACTATCGAGCAAGGATTCGAAGCCACCATCGACCCGAAAAGGAGAGGCGTAGTCCGCGTCCGGGATCTGGGAACGGTCCGCCCCACCTCGGAGTATTCGTGTGCGTGCGATCCGGACGAAAACGCCGAAGCGAGTGCGTGCCGTTGGCAGCAAAGCGGGAACAAACTCTACTGTGCGTCGGGCACCGCGTGTACGGATTGTGACGTATATGAGACAACCAAGCTCGGCAACGATAAGGCCCAGGATCAATCCTCACCCGGAACCAGCACTTCACCCGCTACTGCGGCCGGCGGTCGAAACGACCCGGGCAGAACACTTGTTACTTCACCAGTCCGCTGGGAGATGAAACCCAGCGCTGATCTTAAGGGAACATTGGGGCAGATCGTCGTCCAATTCCCGGGGATGACGAGCGGCGGAAATAACTATGTCGCCGTTTTTGAGGTCGGCGGCAAAGATCGTATCAGTACTGCAACGTACGGAAATAAAAACTTTCCCCTGCTCGATGGAGAATACGATGTCGAGGTAAACTCGGTGCGCGTGTCACGCGTGCCCGTAAAACGTGGCATGGACACGCGCATCCATATAGGCACCATCCGTTTCGACGTTCCGAGCAGTACGTCCGTCGAAGTCTATGACATAACCCAGAAAACGCGCTTGTGTCTCTCGTACGGTTCGATGATGTGCGGAGCGCCGTCAGGTGAGTACGTCATTAAGGTCGGCGGCAGCACCAGAAAAGTGGCCGTTGCCGACGGTCAGGTGATCGACTTTTAACAATACATGCTAGGCCGGCTGATGATTTTGTCACTCTCGCGGCGGGCACCAAGTAAGTTCGAAGGAGAAATCAACAGAGAATGATACACCGGGCCGCTTTACATTTTGTTTTTGCACTGTTCGTCTTCGCATCTGTTCTCGCTACTGGTGCCGGGTTGAATGCGAGCGCGCAGATCGTGACTGATAAACCAACAATTCCTGCCGACCAGGAGGGCCTTCTATTCCCGATCCCCAAATTCAGTGACCCACGACAGGAGATCCCTGCTGGAAGCTGCACGCAGGCGCATGCCCGCGCGATGGAGCTGCTGGCCGAAATAGAGCGCACAATTCTGCCGCAAGTAAAAGCAGAAGCGGAAAAGTACATCGCCAATCGTGATCGTGCGTTCACAGTCAGTAAGGCATGGGATAACCTGGCCGTAAACTCGATGCTGGCGGGTCATGTCAATGTCGCTGCCTGGGCCGGCCTGAATGCCGTAAAGAACGAATGGTCGGGCCAATACGTTACCAACGCGGGAATCTATCTAATTAAATTCCGGAAATGCGCTGAAGGCATGCAGCTTCTTCGCTGCGCCTACTCAATGGGTTTCCGTTCGCCGTACCTTCTCGAAGCGCTTTCGACGGGCTCAGTATGCATTGGCGACAATGCAAAAGCCCGGGAATATATCCAGCAAGCCAAGCAGATGGCCCCCGAAGACCCAGAGATCACGGTGGAGCATTCACTGCTCACTACAGGCGGGCCGCCTGCTCTGCCACCACCTGGTTCCAGCGACCCTTTCGAGAAAGCATTGCGCGAATTGGAAGAACACTCCAGACGAGTTATTACTCAACTGAATGAGAGCGAGGATCTATTGGAACGAATGAGTCAGGCCGCGGGTGACGAATATCAACCGCCGCCGCAGGAACTCCGGGAAAACCAAACCAAACGAGCGGAAGGCTTTGCCCAGATGATCGAGACGACCCGGTCGCTTATGCCGAATGCACGGCTGTCGATGACCGAACTGATGCGAAAGAATCCGGGCTTACCGGCATCTACCTACGACGACTTGCTGGCCGCGCATCGAAATAACTTTTTCCTGCAGTGTATTCTCCATTATCTTTCTATCTCAAACCATTCGCTTTTGTTCTGGAATGCAGGCTCCGATGTGGACCGCCTCTTTTGGTCCGAAGTCATCAGGATGGATCCGCTGACCTACGCGAGGGAAATAAAAGGCACACGTTTTCCCCCGGCAAATGCCCCACCGCGGATCGATGCTTTCGCCGTCGTTTTCTACAACAGGAAAAAGGACGAGGCGCGGGAAGAGTTACAACGCCGGGAGCGAAGGTGCGTTGAGACAAATAATTTTGTCAACGACGCCGCAATCGATGCCTGCAAGGTGCGCGAGCGCGCTGCCTATTGCCGCACGCTTAAGACGCTCTACGAGCATTGGTCGGCGCAGAGCAAGCAGCGATTCGAGCTCGCCGGCCGAAATTTTGAGAACGTCGCACAGCGCCTACTCCGCTCGGGTGAGCGCACAGTGTTCGACGGCCGCGAGTACACGGTCCGCACAATGAAGTATATGCGCTTTCGGCCGAGCTCGCCGCAGGATCAGGTATATCTGCAAGGAATAAATCAAGGTTACCAAGGCTTGATGGATCTGGTGATCGGCGACCCGGATAAACACGGCGGCCCGGTCAGGCTTCTGCGGGATCAGGCCGACAAGTATCGGCGTATGCGCGATGAGGCTAATTCCGACCTTGACTTGACGGCCGCGTCGCTCGCCGAGGACTGTAGCGAGGTCGAGCGGCTGCTGCTCGAGCAGCTTGCAGAAGAAAAGTGGCGTGCGTATAAGCAGATGCTTCTTAGTCAGATAATCAAGGATCTCAACTTTAAGATCACGGAGCCAAAGTGCAAGGTCGGCCTAAAGGTCGGGGCTTTCAGGATCAATATCGACGACTCCGGCAAAGTCGTCTCAAACGCCAACTGGGAGTGGCTGAAAAAGCCTTTCGGAGAATTGAAGACGGAAGGCACAATAAACGGCGGATTCGAGTACCAAGAGGGTGAGAGTTTCACCGGTACGTTAAATGGGGAATACACGGGTTCCGTCGGGCCGTTTCGCGCCAAAGGCAAAGCCTCGGTCTATAACGAATATGATATCCAGGCCAAGACCTTTAAGGGCGGTATACGCGCCAGCGTAACGCCTGAAGTCGGTTTCAAAAAGAAGTTAGGCGAAATTGCCGAGGCAAATGTGATTTGCTCTCCTGGCGGGGCCGAGGTCGATATGGATCCGCGCGCGGTGCAAAAGAGCGTGTATAAATATCTGGACGCGATGCAGTCGGGACCGCCGGGCCGAAGGTAATGATAATCGTATCAGCATAAAAAAGGGTGAAGCTTTTCGGCATCACCCTTTTCTTATCGACCTAGCTTCCCGCGCCATGGCACTTCTTGAACTTCTTGCCTGATCCGCAATAGCACGGTTCGTTCGGCTTGACCTTTGGCTGATCGCGCTTGAAAGGCGTGTGGCGGATCTCGTCGGTGTCGCCGGCTGCGGTCGCCGTCGCCATCGCACCGGTGAACGCCATACCCGCCGCCTGACGACGGGCACGCTGATGGGCCAGGCGTTCAAGCCGCTCGCGCTCTTCCTCTTCATCACGCGAAACGATCTCGAGATGGAAGAGCGCTTTCGACGTGTTCGAGTCGATACGATCGAGCATGTCCTGGAACATCTCGAACGACTGCTTTTTGTACTCGACAAGCGGATCTTTCTGCCCGTAACCGACCAGACCGATACCTTGTTTGACCTGATCGATCGATAGCAAGTGGTCCTTCCACTGCGAGTCGATGATGTTGAGCATTATGTATCGCTCGTATGATCGCAGCGATTCTTCGCCGGCGATCTTTTCCTTCGCGGCATAATTTGCCGAAGCAACTTTCCAGATCTTTTGCTCGATAGTGTCCGGAATGTCGAGCTTGAAATTGACGTCGGCATCCTTCGCCGGGTCGAGAGCATATATACTTTCGATCTCCGCGGCATACGTATCGACGTCCCATGTGTCGGGTGTGTTCTGAATATTCAGGAAACTCAACGTCAGGTCGTGAAGCAGGTCCTTTGCTACACCGTTTTCACCGAGCAGGTATTCTCGGTGTTCGGGCTCGAACATCAACTGTCGACGCAGGCCGTAGATAGTTTCGCGCTGCTTATTCATCACGTCGTCGTACTTGAGAACGTGTTTGCGAGTTTCAAAGTTGCGGGCCTCGACGGCTTTCTGGGCTCGTTCGATCTGTTTGGAAACGGTCTTCGATTCGATCGCCACGCCCTTTTCCATTCCCAGCCATTCCATCATCGACCGGACCTTATCGCCCGCGAAGATGCGCATCAGATCGTCTTCCAGCGACAACACGAACCGTGACGAACCCGGATCGCCCTGGCGTCCGGCGCGCCCGCGGAGCTGATTGTCAATACGACGCGACTCGTGACGCTCGGTGCCGAGAATGTGCAGGCCCCCGGCCGCGACGACTTCCATGTGCTCCTCCGCAACGACGCGTTTCGCTTTTACCAGCTCAGCTTCGAACTGTTCGGGTGTCGCCTCGTCCGGATTGATCTCCTGACGCCTCAGATACTCGGCGGCGAGAGACTCCGGATTTCCTCCGAGCAAAATGTCCGTTCCGCGGCCAGCCATGTTCGTCGCGATCGTGACCGCTCCCTTACGTCCGGCTTGCGCAATGATCTCGGCTTCGCGCTCGTGATATTTTGCGTTTAGCACGTTGTGCTTGATGCCGACCGCTTTTAGTTTGTCGGCGATCAGTTCGGAATTCTCTACCGACACCGTACCGACCAAAACCGGCTGTCCGCGTCCATGGAGCTCTTTGATCTCATCTATCACCGCGTCCCACTTTTCAGGCAGCGTGCGATAGATCATGTCCGAATTATCTTTTCGGATCATCGAGCGGTTCGTCGGGATCACGACGACGTCGATGTTGTATGTCGTGCCGAATTCTTCCGCCTCGGTCTCGGCCGTACCCGTCATGCCGGACAGCTTTTCGTACATGCGAAAGTAATTCTGCAGCGTGATCGTCGCCAGAGTTTGGTTCTCACGTTCTATCTTCACGCCCTCTTTCGCCTCAACGGCCTGGTGCAGGCCGTCAGACCAACGACGTCCCTGCATTAAGCGGCCCGTGAAGTCATCGACGATGATCACCTCGCCATCCTGAACTACATAGTGATGATCCTTTTTGTAGAGGGTGTGCGCTTTCAACGCCTGCTCAACACAGTGGAGCAGATCCATGTTTGCCGGATCGTAAAGGTTTCCGACCCCGAGCAGTTTTTCGGCCTTGTCGACACCCTGCTCGGTGAGCACCGACGAATGGTTTTTTTCGTCGAGCAGATAATCACCCGTGGTGACTTTTGTTTCTTCGTCTTTGTGGCCGCGTTCGAGCCGCGGAATTATTTCGTTCGCCGTGAAATACTTGTCCGTCGCGTCATCTGTCGCGCCCGAAATAATTAGCGGCGTACGAGCCTCGTCGATAAGGATCGAATCGACCTCGTCGATGATCGCGAAGTAATGATCCGGCTGGACCAGCGACTCGACATCGAACTTCATGTTGTCGCGAAGATAATCGAAGCCGAACTCGTTGTTCGTACCGTACGTGATGTCGCAGGCATACGCTTCTTTTCGCTCGACGTCGTCCATGTCGTTCTGGATACAACCGACGGTCAACCCGAGGAATTGGTGGATCTTGCCCATCCATTCCGCGTCGCGCGATGCAAGATAATCGTTAACGGTGACGACGTGAACGCCGCGGCCCGTCAGGCCGTTTAGATACGAAGGCAGGGTGGCGACCAGCGTTTTACCTTCACCCGTTCGCATCTCAGCGATGCGACCCTGGTGGAGAGCGATGCCGCCGACCATCTGCACGTCAAAATGCCGCATGCCGGTCGAGCGTCGAGAAGCCTCGCGTACAGTTGCGAACGCCTCGGGCAGGATCTCGTTGAGTATGTCCTGCTCGGCCTTTCGTCTCCGCTCGAGCAGCGCTTTCATTTCCGGCGATATGCCGTGTCCGCGCCAGATCGGGACATTAGCTTCCTGGCCTTCGGGGCTTTTGTCGAATTCGACCAGTGCGTTCTGGATGCGTTCTTTAAACTTTGGCGTCTGAGCCTTCAGCTCATCGTCCGAAAGTTTTTCGATCGCAGGCTCGAATTCATTGATCTTGTCGACCATCGGCCGCGAGTTCTTCAAAAAGATGTCGCTCGACGTTCCGAAAATTCTTTTAACTAACTTGTCTGCAAAACTGTTAACAGCCATTTTTTCCTCATGTGGGACAAACTTCAGTTTGTCGCGTCCGTGCATACAACAAACTACAGTTTGTTGTCCGGTGATGGCGAGTCATTAAAGGATTGAAATATCGATCTGCTCGCCGCTACTTTGCGCTTGTCGCAAGCAGCGGATCGAGATCCGCACGGGCAAGGCGAGTGACGACGAATACCTGGTCGTTCTGGAATTTGAATGATGTGTTCTCAAAAATCTTCTGACGAGCTAATTCACCTGGTTTCGGCGCAAATCGCGCGAATACGGAAACAAGGCCGCCCGCAACCCTTCTCGCAATTTCCGGCGAGGCTTTCTGGACCGCAACCTGAACCGAAAACGCTGCGTCGTCGAGTTTAAAAGTGAATTTCGAGTTTGTCGCTTCCTGCCCGTCGAAGCGGGTGCTCGGCATGCAATCGGCAAGGGAGTAACCGTCGGTCAAGAGCTTGCTGAAGCGTTCCAGCGACGGCCGCAAGAGTTCGTTCTTTAGCGCGAACGTATTGGCGGTGTAATTACCGACATTGTTTGCGGGCACGCACGGAAGCAGTGTCGTTTGCGTTACTTCGAACGCGTCCCGTGACAGATCGAACTTGCCGGATCGCCCTAATGTTTGAAGAGTCGTGAGAAAGTACTCGACATCTTCAAGATAGCTTTTTATCGAAAGCGACAGCATCGCCGCTTCGTTGTCGGGGTTCTTGTCTAGATCGTCGGTTACCTCGACCTCATCCTTCAGATCGAAATTTCGCGTCAAGGCACCGTGGGCAAAAACCTGCGGTGCAGCTCCGCCGACGAGCACAAGGCCGAGATAGACGCCGAGCGTCGTCAGGAAAAGAAGTGAGTTGTTAGGTTTTCTACTGTTCAATCTTTCTTAATTCGCAAGCCGGTTTCTACCCTACAATCCAAAATCTAAAATCTAAAATCCAAAATCGGACTTATTTCTTCGCCGTATTATTGTTCGGTTTTACTTCAGCGTTGCCGTTTGGCTTCCCTTCTTTTTCCTTCGATTCCGCAAGCTTACGCATGATCATTTCCTGCACGAGCGGCTTCGGGATCGTGAAATTCAGAATGAACGCCTTACCTTCAGATGTTACCGATGCCTTTTGCAAAAACGTCTGGTCGTCACCCTGGGCCAGCAGCACAGCACCCGCAAGCAACAGACCTAAAGAGCTAGATTGCGTCTTGGCTTGGTTTTCGGTAGGCTGATCCGCCTTAACGCTCGCGATAAGGTCACTGTCATTCTGCTCAACGGTAATGATCAGTGTCTTCGGCTTCGGATCGACTCTGGACAGGTATCCAAACCAGCCCGCGTCGCCGACGGCAAGGATCCAGTCCTGAACAAATTTCTCCATCACCGGATCATTTTTCACGGGCGGATCGCTCGGCACCGGTTTCGGATTTTTCAATACGATCGTCTTTCCGTCCTTGCCCGGTGCCAGGGTACCGCTAATTACGACCTTGAACGGGCTGTCAAGCTTAACGGACTGGCGCTCGATCTTTTCGAGCGACTCCTGCGCCTCGATCCTCATCGGACGCTTATTGATAAACACTCCGAACTTGTCTTCCTTGGCTTCATCGACATTCTCGGCCTGGGTTCCAGTGCCAGGGTTAGCTGAATTCGTATTACTGTTGCCTGGATCCGTGTTCGTGTTCGCAATCGTGTTTGAGTCCGTTCCACGGCCACCACGGCGTCCTTTACGACCTCGGGAAATCGTCGGATTATCCGTCGAGTTACCGAGAGGCCCATCCGTCGGCAAAATTCCTTCGATAGCGTTTGGGTTTGCGTTCGGCGTGATCGGCGGAGTGTTAATGAGACCCTTGCCGCCGATGGTGGGATTCGAGTACGGTATCCCCGGAGCTATAAAACCATTCCCCGACATCGGATCGGTGACGTCGCTGAACTGCTGTTCCGGATTCGCAAGCTGAAAGTAACCGGCCGGATAGCTAAGCGGCGGAGTGACCCCGGTAACATCTACAAATGTAATGTCGGCGTCTTCAAGTTCGGTCTTAGTGTAATCGACGTCGGCAAACTCGCTCTCGGTTCCGAATAGCACACTGCCGATATAGACCGTGTCGAGAACCTGGCAGACACGTCCGACGAAGGGGCTGTCACAGCCACGGGTAGTCAGCATTCCGGATGACGCGATCACAAACAAAGAGACGATGTTGAAAATCGCCGACCCGGCGAGGATCTTGTACAGCCGGGGCGTAAAATTCCAATTCTTGATCTCGTAATTATAAAAGAGGTCGCCGGGGTGCGTTGGCACCTCCGAAAGCTCTTGATTGTATGATTCCTGCTCGAACATAAAACTAAATTTGCCGTCTAAGGTCAGCACATACTACTTGCCGTGGACTTTAGACGCTCAGCACCGCACTCAAGTTGCGATGCAAATCGAGATTTTAACATTTCGAGATGGGCATGGATAGCGTGAAAAGTTGAAGTACGAGTAAAAACCGGAAGCGGTAGCAACGGCCGCGGTGGTGAACGGATCCAGGTCGGTGCGCCTCTTTAGTCTTGACGATTCACTGTTTACAAAAAGAGCCCGGTCGCTACCGCTCCCGGTACTGACTCCTGCCGCCATCTGTTATTACCGTGCTAACATCGAACACATGGCACGCAACCGCGGCGACAATAGGAACAGGGGCCGCAAGAAACCCCAATCCGATAAACGCCGATTTAAGCGAGGCCCGAGGCCGGAAAGTTCGCCGCAATATGTCGAACAAGGCCACACGCCCCAGCAGGCGCAGGCGGTTCGCGATCTCTTGCATGGAATCGGTGTTCCGCCGCGCTCCGAATTCAAACCCGACGATTTTCAGCTCGAAGCTCTGGAGGCTATAGAACACCAGGACGTTCTGGTGACGGCTCCGACCGGCAGCGGCAAGACCTGGATTGCGAGTGAAGAAATCAGACGATTGCTCGAACAAAACAAACGTGCCTGGTACACGACGCCGCTTAAAGCTCTAACGAATTCCAAATACATCGAATTCTCCGCAATGTTCGGGCCGGAGAATGTCGGCATCCTGACCGGCGATCGAAAGGAAAATACCGAAGCGCCGCTTATTGTCGGAACGACCGAGATCTATCGCAATCAATTATTCGACGCGCTCCGTAACGGTGAGCAGGTGCGCACCGATTTTGTGATCCTCGACGAAGCGCACTACCTTGCCGACGAAGATCGCGGCCACGTTTGGGAAGAAGCGATCATTCTCACACCGCCGCGGATTCGGATGCTCCTGCTTTCGGCGACGGTTGGCCGCGCCGAGGAATTCGCCCGTTGGATCGAAGAGGTCCGCGGCACACGGGTGTGTGTCATCAATCGGGCCGGCTCACGCCCCGTCGAACTTCGTGCGGCGTACCTTTCCAGTAGTCTGCAGCTCTTTCCTCTATTTGACGAAGCTGGGAAATTCAATCCGGAGATCGATCAGTTTGCATCGAGGAGATCCGGCCAAACGCGGCGCATCCGGCGGTGACTGTGTGGAATCTTCGAAGCACCGGCGTAAAAATCATCTCGACATTCGGAACCAGCGGCGACGAACCGATCGTCGGTGATTTTGACGGCGACAAAAAGGCAGACATCTGCGTATTCCGTCCGTCGAATGGCGTGTGGCACACGTTGAATAGTTCTGACGGAGCGTACACCGCCCGGAATTGGGGGTTGGCAACCGATAAACCTGTACCGGGCGATTACGACCGGGATGGAAAGATCGACACCGCTGTGTTCCGCGAAGCCGAAGGCAATTGGTACATTTTGTTCAGCAGTACGGGAAGCTATGCGATCCGGAGATTCGGAACGGCCGGCGATATTCCGATCCCAGCTGCAATATGTCAGGTAGGCAGAAGGCAGAAGGCAGAAGGCAGAAGGCAGAAGGCAGAAGGCAGAAAGCAGAAAGCAGAAAGCAGTAAGCAGTAAGCAGAAGGATTCGGAAGCACGAAGCGGTAAGTAAGAGCGAGAACTCGAACCTACCGCTTTGTCATTTCAGGTTCCTTCGGCTTACCGCTTACTG
>JBBKXD010000084.1:0-7926 GCA_037969295.1 Pyrinomonadaceae bacterium
TCTTCGCCGATTTCCTTTCGCCTTACGATTATCGTCAGCAATCTCGATCCGAACCATCGGCCCCCGCAAGCGCGATTCACTTTCGCGATGCTGACGGAGCGTTTCAATTTCAGCCGATGGTTTATTCGGTGCGTTTGATCGACCCGCTGCGGCTTATTTACGAAGAAGATCGCACGCAAGCTTTTCCGATCGAGTTTTTCGTCCGTGGATTTTCGTACACACTGGTTGGCTTGTTCGAAACCGATCTACATCTGCTGGGCGTCGCAGAGTCTGAGAGCGGACCGCGCGTGAATCTGCTCGGGACCGACATACTCGGACGCGACCGGTTCTCGCGGCTCATGCATGCCGTTCGATTTTCACTTATCGTCTGTTCGCTCGGTGTGATTCTGGCGTGCGTGATCGGTGTCGTCATCGGTGTCATCAGTGGGTATGCAGGCAGACTAACGGACACCGTCTTAATGGGTGCGACCGATGCGATGCTCTCGCTGCCGACGCTGATCCTGATTCTCGCCGCACGCGCTGCTTTCCCGCTCGAACTTCCGCCGATGCGCGCCGCGTTTCTCTTGCTGCTGATATTTGCGCTTACAGGTTGGGCCGAGATGGCGAGGCTCTCCCGTGGGCTCGTGCTGGCGACGCGCGAGCGCGAATTCGTAACGGCCGCGATCGCGACCGGCGTTACGCAGACGCGAATCTTGTTTCGACACGTTCTGCCGAATATTTCCGGTCCGCTGATCACGCAGGCGATGCTCATGTTGCCGGCATTTCTACTCGCCGAGATCGCGTTGTCTTACCTCGGCGTCGGGGTTCAGGAGCCCGAAGCGAGCCTCGGAAATATGCTCACTGCTGCGAGCGACCTAAACCAACTTCGCACACACCCGGTCAGCATTCTTTCACCCGCGATCGTCATATTCATCTTTGTGCTAGGAATTCGTCTGTTGAGCGTTCACGAGAGAGAAGGTGAGACGCCGGCACTATCGACCGTTTAGAACGAGGCGCGCTTATCGACGTTCGTTGTATCTGCCGGCTTCGCGATCTGTCCGTAGCCGTGCTATTGTTTTCGAAATTTTGCCCCCTCAAGAATCCAGAAACAACAAAAACAATGGCAATTAATGACACAGCGGAAAGGCGTGCCTTCGAGCGCCGATTTTTTCTCGCGATCGCGATCCTGTTTCCGATCGTTGTGCTGGTTGGCTTTGGCCCGACATACTACCTGAAACCTTTCTTTGTCTCGCCTCCAATACCCCGACTACTCGTCCACCTCCACGGAATCGCGATGATTGCGTGGGTCATCTTATTTTTTTCACAGGTTTACCTGATCCGGTCGACGCAAATACGGCTGCATCAGCGAATGGGGATCGCGAGCACAGTCCTCGCGTCCGTCATTCTGGTGCTCGGGCTGCTCACGGCCGTGGCGGCGGCAAAGTACGGATCGATCTCTACTCCTCCAGGGGCAAATCCTTTGGAGTTTCTGATCGTTCCGGTCTTCGATATGGTCGTGTTCGCGATTCTGTTTGGCGCCGCCTACTATTACCGACGCAACGCTCCGAACCACAAGCGCCTGATGCTGCTGACAGTAATAAATTTTCTTCCGGCCGCCCTCGCCCGGTTCCCGTTCGGGCTCACCGACACCTTTGGACCGCTTTGGTTCTTCGGAGTTCCGGATATTTTGACGCTCGGATTCGTGATCGTTGACACCTGGCGAAACAAGAAACTGAACAAAGCGTTCCTCGGTGGAGCGCTGTTCATGATCGTCTCGCACTGGCTCCGGCTCGCTTTTGCACCGACCGAGACGTGGGTCAGCTTTGCAACCTGGCTAACGAGCTTCGGTATTTAAATTTCGTTACGGATTTTTACTGTTGAAGTCCCTGATGAATCCGGGCGTGAGATCGGAATTAGGATTTATAAGCAGCACTCCGTCCGGAAATTTGCTCAGATCCAGCAGCACATCGATACCGCGCTGCTTGGCGTACGCTTCGAGGGCGTTAAAAACGCTCTGCCGTATCGGATCGGTTAACGCGGCGAGCCGTTTTGTATACGCGGCCCGAGCATCTTCCTGTTTTCTCTGAATTTCCACCCCTAGAGTTTCGGCCTGGTCGCGTCTGGTCGCTAGTTGTGCCGCCGGAGTATTCGGCGGGACCTGTTGGAGGGAGTTGAGGCGGTTGACCATCTGTGTGATCTCATCTCGTCGCGGTTTGAACTCCGTCTCGAGGGTTTTCAATGCGTTGATAAGCCGGGTTATCCCACCGTTCGCGGCTGAGAACATATCCGAATTTACGATACCCATCTTCGCTGGCGCCGTCTGTGCCGGGGCCTGCGCCGTCAGGCTCGTGGTGAAGATCAGCGCCGCAACAAGGGCAAAGACAGTAGTTGCTAATTTCATAATCAAATTCTCCAGATATTTCAGACCGATCGAGTTCTTCTTCTCCGCACCGTTTCGCGACTACCGCCAAAATACACAAGGATCGCCACGACCAGGTGGGCGACGAACCAAATGTTTTCAACACCCATGTTCTGATAAATGTAAATGAGTATCAGGACCCGCGGCATGAAGAGGCCGAGCAGAATATCACCCAACTGCGGAACAGTGTTCGCCGGGTAAGCGGAGGGGAACAGGAACAGGCAGACGAGCAAAACGAGACGCGGAAAAAAGAGCGAAAAGATAAGGAAATAAAAGTCCATCGGTTAAGCCTCTCCAGAGTTACGATTATACCACCCGTCTTGCTTGACTTGATTTTTCATTAGCGGCAAACTTTACCTAATTTCTTAGGCTCAAGAGCTTACACGCACGGGCTTCGTACAATCGGGCTTAATGACACAATCCAGAAGTAGAAGTTGAGCGGAGGTAGATCGGCCAGATGGCATCGAACTTGGTTCAGATTACGCGGCGCGGTTTTGGCGAAACAACGCGAAAAGATCTTTGGTGGCTGCCGTCGCTTGCGACGTTCATCGGATTTTCGGCGTTCATCGCCTATTCGACGTGGGCGGCGTTTCAGGGTGAGCATTTCCGCTTTGGCCCGTATCTTTCGCCATTCTATTCGCCCGAGCTTTTAGGATCGGCGACGGCGTGGTTTGGCCCGAAGCCGGGTTGGTTCCCGACGTGGATCCCGTTTACCGCCGCGCTTATGATCCTCTGGGCACCCGGTGGATTTCGATTTACCTGCTATTACTATCGCGGTGCTTATTACAAGGCATTCTGGGCCGACCCGCCCGGGTGTGCGGTCGGCGAGCCCAGACACAGTTACCGCGGCGAGCGAAAATTTCCGCTGATCATCCAGAACATCCACCGCTATTTTCTGTATCTCGCGCTTATCTTCGTCGTCATTCTCGCGTACGACGCGTACGAGGCGTTTTGGTTCGCGGATGGAAGCGGAGGGCATAAATTCGGGATCGGCGTCGGGACCGTCGTTCTCGTAATGAACGTCATCCTTCTCAGCAGCTACACGCTTGGCTGTCACTCGCTGCGGCATTTGGTCGGAGGCCGCAAAGATACGCTTTCGACCAGGCCTGTCCAACACGCCCTTTGGAGATGGGTCAGCAAACTCAACGGACGTCACATGATGTTCGCCTGGTTCAGCTTGTTCTGGGTCGGATTCTCGGATATCTACGTGCGGCTGTGCTCGATGGGTGTGTTTACGGACTACCGGATTTTTTAGATCTTTGCCACAGAGCACACAGAGAGTTTTTTGCTCCGATTTCTTTTTCGTGTGTTTCGGGTTCTTCGTGGTTGGCTTTGTACATCACCTGTGGCGGCGGTCGGGGTAGCGGGCGAAAGAAAACCACGAAGAACACGAAACACACGAAATAACACGAAAAAGACTCTCGGTGTCCTCTGTGGCTAACTCTTCATGACGGAATACACAACATACGAACACGACGTACTCGTCATCGGTGCCGGTGGCGCAGGATTGCGTGCGGCGATCGAAGCATCGACGGCAGGCGTAAGCGTCGGGCTGATCTGCAAATCGCTGCTTGGCAAAGCGCACACCGTGATGGCCGAGGGCGGGATGGCGGCGGCGATGGGCAACGTCGACGATCGCGATAACTGGAAGGTACATTTCTCCGACACGATGCGCGGCGGCCAGTACATAAACAACTGGCGGATGGCCGAGCTTCACGCGAAAGAGGCGCCGGATCGCGTCCGCGAGCTCGAAGCCTGGGGCGCCGTTTTCGATCGCACAAAAGACGGCAAGATACTCCAGCGAAATTTCGGGGGGCATCGTTATCCGCGGCTCGCACACGTCGGCGATCGCACCGGACTTGAATTGATACGAACGCTACAGGACCACGGAATTCATCAGGGCATCGACGTCCACATGGAAGTTACCGTCGTGTCGCTGATAAAAGATGGGAACCGTGTCGTCGGATGTTTCGCATACGAGCGCGAGCACGGCAGATTTCGCGTCTTCAAAGCCAAGGCCGTCATTCTTGCGACCGGCGGCGTCGGACGCGCGTACAAGATCACATCGAATTCGTGGGAAGGAACCGGTGACGGACATTCGCTCGCGTATCACGCCGGAGCCGAGCTCATCGACATGGAGTTCATCCAGTTTCACCCGACCGGTATGGTATGGCCGCCAAGCGTTCGTGGAATTCTCGTAACCGAAGGTGTTCGTGGTGAGGGTGGAATTCTGAAGAACAGCGAAGGCAAGCGCTTTATGTTCGACGACATTCCGGATCTCTATAAAGACCAGACGGCGAAGGATCCCGAAGAAGGCTGGCGTTACACTCAGGGCGATAAATCTGCGAACCGTCCGCCTGAGCTTTTGACGCGCGATCACGTCGCACGCTGCATCAACCGCGAAGTGAAAGCCGGTCGCGGCTCGCCACATGGCGGCGTGTATCTCGACATCGCGTGGATCAAGGAAAAGCTGCCGAATGCGGCGGAGCATATCAAGAAAAAATTGCCGTCGATGTATCACCAGTTCATACAGCTCGCGAACCTCGACATCACGACGACGCCGATGGAGGTCGGGCCGACGACGCACTACATCATGGGTGGCATCCGCGTAGATTCGGATACTCAGGCCTCGACCGTGTCCGGACTTTTCGCCGCCGGCGAATGTGCCGCGGGCATCAACGGTGCAAACCGCTTAGGTGGAAATTCGCTTTCGGACCTGATCGTATTCGGAAAACGTGCGGGCGAATTCGCCGCCGAATTTGCAAAAGCGAATTCGCACGGTTCCGTCGACAACACGCAGATCGAAACCGAAGCTCGCCGTGCTGTCGAGCCGTTCGAACGCGAGCAGGGCGAGAATGCGTTCAACATCCAACATGATCTGCAGGACATGATGCAGCGGCTGGTCGGCATTGTCCGAAACGAAGACGAGATGCGCGAGGCGGTCGACGAGCTGCAGAAAATGAAATCGCGGTCGGCGAATTGTTCGGTCACTGGAAATATCGATTTCAATCCCGGCTGGCACACGGCACTCGATCTGAAACATTTGCTCACGGTTTCCGAGGCGATCGCCGTTGCAGCGCTCGAACGCAAAGAGAGCCGCGGCGGACATTTTCGCGAGGATTACCCGAACAAGGAAAAGGAGTTTGGTATGTTCAATTTTTCGCTCAAGCGAGACCCCGACGGGCAGATGCAGATCTCGCGTGTGCCGATCCCCGAAATGCCAGAAGAATTAAGAAAAGTTATCGAAGAAATGGGTTAGATTCTTTTTGTGTTCTTTGTTCTGTTCGTGTGATTTCGTGTGAGTTAGTGGTTTCAGTTCTTTGACTATTAGTGGTGTGAGTTCCTGCAATAAGACCTGAAACCACGAACCCACACGAAATCACACTAAAAGGTCGTTAGTGGCCCAGCTTTCTCCCATGGCTGAATTGATATACAAGGATGAGGCGTACGCCATCGTCGGCGCGGCGATGGATGTTTACTACACGATGGGTATCGGTTTTCTCGAACCCGTCTACCATGCTGCGATGATCGTGGAACTTGGACGCCGTCGCATACCGTTTGAGTCCCAGAAGAAACTAGATGTGTTCTACAAAGGCGTTAAGCTCGACAAGATATACTTCTCAGACTTCGTTTGTTACGAGCAGATCGTAGTGGAGCTAAAGGTGGTGCCTCGCATTACGAACATTGAAGTTGCGCAATTGCTCAATTACTTAAAGATCACGAAGAAACGCCTCGGCCTTTTGATCAATTTCGGGGCGGAGCCCAAGGCTTGAGTGGAAACGGTACGTCATTTAAGAACTGGAACCACGAACTCACACGAAAAAAGAAAAGAGCACGAATAAGAAAAACGAAATGACTCAGGCAACATTCAGGATAAGACGAGGCGGAAGCGGCGCGGGTGAGATGGTCGATTACTCGACCGATGTGACCGAGGGAATGGTCGTGCTCGACGCCGTTCATCAGATACAGGCGGAGTCCGCGCCGGATCTCGCATGCCGTTGGAACTGCAAAGCCGGAAAGTGCGGATCGTGCTCCGCCGAGATAAACGGCAAGCCGAAACTGATGTGCATGACGCGACTCGATACAATCCCGCTCGACGTGCCGGTGACGATCGAGCCGATGCGGGCGTTCCCTCCGACCAAAGATCTCATCACGGACGTGTCATGGAATTTCGAGGTCAAAAAACGCATCAAGAAATTCAAGCCGCGGCCGCCCGACGCGCCCGACGGCACGTGGCGGATGCAGCAGTCGGACATTGATCGCGTACAGGAGTTTCGCAAGTGCATCGAATGCTTCCTCTGCCAGGATGTGTGTCACGTGCTCCGCGATCATGAAAAGCACAACGAATTCATCGGGCCGCGATTCCTGGTTTACGCCGCCGCGCTCGAGATGCATCCGCTCGACACCGAGGACCGTGTCAGCGAATTGAAGAACGAATTCGGCATCGGCTACTGCAACATTACAAAATGCTGCACCAAAGTTTGTCCGGAGCATATTACGATCACCGACAACGCGATCATCCCGCTCAAGGAGCGCGTCGTCGATGAGTTCTACGATCCGCTCGCAAAGCTGGTGAAGATCTTCCGTAAAAAGAAATAGCGCATTCAGGGTACAAGCTTTAGCTTGTTCTGAACACGAACATAATGTTCGAACTAAAACCACTCCATCACGAAGCCGTACCCGCCGCACTCGAAAAGGCGAACCGGTATCGCCTGCTCAACGAGCCGGGAGCCGCTGAGAGCATCTATCTCGATATTCTCGCGATCGAGCCCGATAACCAGGAGGCGTTAGTGAACATCGTGCTTGCGATGAGCGATCGGTTTTCGAAAGACTACGCCGTCGGCGATGGCCGCTTCCAGGATTTTCTGGCGAAGATCGAGGGCGAATACGAACGCGCATACTACACCGGCATCGTGTACGAACGCCGCGCAAAAGCCGCGCTCAACAAAGGCGGGATAAACGTCTACGAACTGTTCGAGCAGGCGATGGAATGGTTTGAAAAAGCCGAAGCTATCCGTCCCGCCGGAAACGACGACGCGATACTTCGCTGGAACGTCTGTGCCCGCGTGATAAAGCGAAACAAGCTTTCGCCGCGTGAAGTGTCGGCAAATGATTTTATCGAGTAAGCAATTCCCACAAGCGTTCCTCGCGGTGTAAAGTAAGCATTAGATTTTCGGAGGTATACAACAATGGCAGGAAAATTCGAGCTGAATTCTACATCGAACGGTAAATTCTTTTTCAACTTAAAAGCGGCAAACGGACAGGTCATTTTGTCGAGCCAGATGTACGACAGCCGCCCGGGCGCGGAGAACGGCATCGAGTCCGTCAAGACGAATGGCGCCGACGAGGCAAGGTTTGAACGACGTACTTCGTCGAAGGGCGATCCTTATTTTGTTCTGAAAGCCGCGAACGGGCAGGAGATCGGCCGAAGCGAAATGTATTCGTCGGCACCGGCAATGGAGACCGGAATCTCGTCGGTTAAAGAGAATGCGTCAGACGCGTCGATCATGGATACGACGTCTGCCTAG
>JBBKXD010000085.1:0-6891 GCA_037969295.1 Pyrinomonadaceae bacterium
TCGGTTCGATTCGGTGTGACGCTGCTCTGTGCTCTGGTCGTCTTGTCGATGATCGGAATGCTGATCATTCAGCAGAACGTTCAGGGCTTCGATGCTTATTATGCCTCGCTGACGCCGGCCGAAAAGCTTGTCTATGGTTCGCTCGGCTTTTTCGACATCTACTACGCGTGGTACTTCAAGTTTCTCCTTTTAATTCTTTCGCTGAATATCATTCTGGCTTCCATCGATCGATTTCCGTCTGCCTGGAGCTACATTTCAAAGCCTAAGCTGACGGCAACCAGCTCGTGGTTGGAGCAGCAGGCACAGACGGCGACGTTTGCCGCCGACTCTTCGGACCACGATGCACTCGCGGAGAAGATTTCTCGTGCGTTTAAGAAAAACGGCCTTCGGACGCAGACCGGCAAATTTGATGAGCTGTCATACGGAACGGACGAGTCGGGCTTGAAAGATTTCGCCAATGTCTCGACCGAGAGCAGGACTATTATTTTCGGCGAGAGCGGACGGATAAATCGCATCGGAGCGTACATCGTCCATGTTTGTTTACTTACACTGTTTCTCGGACACTTCGTTGCGCTGCAGACAGGTTTCGACGCCGAAGACCGGATGATCCCGGGCGATGCGACCGATCAGATCCAGATGATCCAGTTCGATCTCGACAAGAAAGAAAAGTTCAACGTTCAGCTTCCCTTTTCGATGACGTGCACCGACATACAGCAGCGTCTGATCGATCCGCGCGGATCGATCGATGTGACGAACACTCTCGACTGGCGAACGCAAGTAATAGTCGACGATCCGGAGTACGGCCAGACCACCGCGGATATAAGTATGAACAAGCCGTTCAGTTACCGCGGCTACCGTTTTTTTCAGGCGCAGACGATCCCGGTCGGCAATGCCCGCACGATCGACCTTAACCTGATTCCGGAGGACGGCGGTGCGCCGTTAAGCGTGACCATCCCGAGAACCGGTGATTCGGTGTTAGGCGACGGCACAAAGATCGAGTACGAGGAATTTTTACCCGACTTTACTTTCAATGCCGAAGGAAAACCGGATACACGTTCGGGCGAATACAATAATCCGGTCGCGATTCTCGGTGTTACGCCGCCGGGCGGCGAACGTATTCGCGTCTTCGCCTTTGGCGCTAATATGCCCGACAATGCTCCGGTGAGCGCACCTAAGGCGGGTTACAAATGGAAACTTGCCAACTATGAGAAGTCTCCGTTCGCCCATGTTTTATCGATCAAATACGACCCGTTCAATGGCGCTTTCATTGCATGGTACTTCGGTGGCTTTGGGTTGATCGGTGCCCTTTGCTTTGTTTTCTTTTTCTCTCATCGACGCGTGTGGGCTCTAATCGAAGACGGCCGGATCGTGATGGGGGGGAATGCAAATCGGAATCATCTTGGATTTGAGGATAAGTTCAACAAGGTCGTCCGCGACGTAGGCGAGGTCGTCTAACAACAGAGGTATTTATGGCAAAAGAGATTTACGATTCAGAGATCGGACGTGGTTGGACGACTTATGTTCCGGCAGGACTCGCGATTGCCGGAGCCTTTCTTATGCTAGGCCTTCGGCTCCAGCTTGGCGAGCGTTTTATTTCCGACGGAGCTCTGATGATGCTCGCGCTCGCGAGCTACTTATTCGCCGCGCTGTTTCAGTTAACAAATCTCTACGCGCCCTCCGAAATGGCCCGAAGGATCGGGCTCTGGAGCGCCGTCGCCGGCGTCTTCTTCAATCTATCGAGCTGGCTCGTTCGGTGGGACGCTGCCTACGAACACGAGATCGCGATCATGCGCGAAAGCGGCAACATGGCGACGCCGTGGATCTTCCGCTACGTTCCGTTTGCCAATCTCTACGACCTCAGTCTTGCTTTCGCGTTCGGTGCCGGGATCGCGACGCTCTTATTCGCGCGGCGAAGGAATTTCCAGGTTCTGGGCGCGTTCACGCTGCCGCTTGCGGCGCTCATCCTTACGCTCGCGCGTTTTATCGGAAATGAGTTCATCGATCTTCCACCGGTCCTCGATTCTTACTGGCGTCCGATCCACGTCGGTGTCGCGTCTCTGAGCTATGGCGTGGCGCTTGTTTGCTTTGCCATCGCGGTTATTTATCTCCTCAAAGATCGCGTCAAGGTCGAGGCAATGGCCATCTGGTCGAGCATCTTCGCGATCGGCGTTATTGGTTCGATCAGCAAGTTCTCGGTATTGACAGATCTTGTGTATCGAGCTGGCCTGTTCGTTCCAAACCCCGCCGGCGGCAAAGCGTTCTCGGCGCCGTTTCGTCTGGACACCCCTTACGTCGGAGTTGCGCTGGCATTTTGCGCGCTGCTTTTAGCGGGTGTTATTGTCTCGTTTCTTGTCTATCTCTATCGTGAGAATCAAGGCGCAAAGACACTCGGGCACTTGCTGTTGAAAGTTGCGTTGATTGCCCAGATACTCACCGTCGGGCTTCTTGTTTCCGAGATACGCGAAACTAACAATGTGCCCGAACGGCTCCGGGCACAGCTCGCCGCGAATCCGTCACAGCTCGTCACGGCCGGCCGTGCGATGGCGGAGAGACAACAGCTTTCAGCCAGAGAGTTTGCTGCGATCACACCGGCGCAACACGAGCAGATGGGTCGCCAATATCTACAGGCGAACGGCGATAAGTTATATCTCAGCGTTGGGACGAATCCGGTTGAAATCGCGGGATTGATAACGGCTCTCGCCGGAACATTCTTCGTCGTGCTCTTCGCGTTTAGAACGGACAAGCTCCGCGAACGTCTGCCGAGTCTCGAGTCGCTTGATAGTTTGATGTACAAAACTGCGTGCCTCGCTTTTGCCGGCCTCGCGATGCTGCTTATCACGGGTGCTATCTGGGCCAATGAATCGTGGGGCAGACCGTGGGGCTTCGACTCGAAAGAAACCGGAGCGCTGATCGCGTGGCTTACTTACGCCGCTTTCCTTCACACGAGAATCTCGCGGGGGTGGACCGGTCGTAGCTCGGCTTATTTTGCGGTTCTCGGTTTTCTGCTTGTGATCTTTACCTATCTTGGCGTGAGCTATCTCTTACCTGGATTGCACAGCTACGCATAAGCTTTTAGAAGCGCAAAAAAGCCGCCGCGATCAAGAATGATCGATCCCGGCGGCTTTGTTATTTATCTACCTATTGAATCGTCACCTTCGCCACATCAAGGATCGAGTACCTGCCGATCCTGCCGTCTTTAGAGGTCACCGTCAGCACGCCCTTATCAACGGTAAAACGAAGTACTTCGCTCATCGGCCGTTCAATGCGTGTCCCGTCTTTGAAAAGAATAACTAAATTTACATTCGCGAGCGGATCCGGATCTTTCGCCGGCGATGTATTCGTCGTCGTTTGCCGCTCCGCCGTCTTTGTCGGAGAAGCTTCTACCGCGGGTTCCGTCGCGGTATCCGTGGGCCGCGTTCGTCTCGCGGGGATTCGCCCTCGCGTTGGCCTGCGGATCGGGGTCGATGGGGACGTCGCTTCCTTTTTTTCCGGAATGTTCTCACTTACGACAACCTCGAATTTTTTCGCAGGAGCATCATCGACCGGTTTCTCCGGCGTGTCGTCTTCGTCAGTTTGAGCAGTGACATCAGATTTATCCCCGGTCTGTTCCTGAACTTCACTGCGTTCATCGATTGTGCCTGATACAGTTTCGACCCGGGCAGGCGTAGGCGTCGCCTTTGGAATGATCTCAACGATCGTACCTACCGAATTTACACGGACACCGCTCTCATTTTTTGCGGTAAAAGTTGGAAGCGTAGGCTCTGCGTCGGGTTCCGACTGGGTTGAAGCAACAAAGCTACCCGCAAATTTGATGCGGAAAGTTGCCGGGTCATCGCCGGGAGTTCGGCCCTGCACACGAAGTATCATCTTCTCCGGCTTTCTCAGGTAGATCACGCGTCCTGTTTCGCTTTCGCCGAAGTCCGCATAAACGACGATCTTACTTAGTGGTCTGAGTCCGTTCTGCGTGAAGACATCGATATCGCCCGTAAAATTCCGAGCCACGACATTAATGAACAAGTCGCCTTGTTCTCCATCGAATTGAAAATAGTACGAGGTCAGGCGGGAGTCGCCGATATCGCGGGCCTTTATCGATCCACCGATCTCATTCGATGTTACGGGCGTCGGAAAATTCTGACTCGTCGATTGGCCAAGAGCGGCGTCGATCGCGAGAAGAGACAAAAGAATACTGAAAAGGGGGGTGGTTAGGCGAAAAACTCTCATCACTCTCATCAAAGTTCTTTACGTAGGTGTACAAGCCTCGAGGTTTCTGTGTAGCCGAGGTTCAGATGTGCGGCGAGGCTCAAATCGTTGCCGATCTCGGCATCCGAGGCCATCTCCGTACATCCCCTTTCGCGGGCCCAAAGTTCGGCTTGTCGAACCAACTCTCGCCCGATTCCCTGTTTCCGAAATTCGGGTTCGACATACCAACCCTCAAGATAACCGACATGATCCGTCTCGCAATCCTCTACGTAGGGTCGAATACTCGCTTCGAGCACGCCAACCAGCCGGCTGGAATCGGACTCCGCAAAAAGTACGAATTGCGATTCGTGGTGATCAAGGATGTCGAGCATCTCGGACTTATGATCGTCGTCTCCGGTCTCGTCCCATAAGAGTTTTCGAAGACGGAGCCATTCGTCGAGATCGGTTTCCCGTAGCGGGCGAACCGTAACTTGCTTGGGGTTCATGTAAGGCTGATTGTAAAGGAAAAGAGTGAAAGTAAAAAGTAAAGGTAAAAAGTAGAAAGTAAAAGTAAAAGGCAAAGGACCTGGGTAATCCTTTGCCTTTTACTTTTTACTTTTACTTGAAGACTACTCGCCAGATCTGGCAGCCTGCGACTTGTCCTGAAGCAATTCGAGGGCTTTCTTGAGCTGAAGATCTTCAATCACGGGTTTTGCCGGCTCCTTCCCCGGGATGGGGGATGCTGACGGCTGCGGATCCTGATTTTGCTGTTCGCGCTGGTCGATAAGTTCCTCGACCTCGATCGGCTCAGGCGTGTCAGGCCGCTTCACTTCGATAGACGGTTTGACGCCCATCGTCGCACGGTCGTCACTAAGGAACGGATTTCCTGATGCAGATGCCCACTTAGCGGTAGTCAGCAACAAGCCGTCTCCTCCTCGAAGGGTGAAAAGCTGCTGTTCCGTTCCTGAACCAAAACTTCTTTCTCCGACAACCTCGCCGCGCTTGCGGTCAAGGATTGCAGACGCTACGACCTCGGCCGCTCCGGCGGTACCCAGATCGATCAGAATGACAACCTTACCCTCGAAAATTACCTTCGCCGGATCAGCCGAAAGAGTTCTCAAAACCTTGTTGTCCTTCCCGATAACCTTGGCGATCTCGCCGTCCTTAATGAAGAGGTTCGCGACAGCGACGCCCTCGTTGAGGCTTCCTGCTGCCACGCCGCGAAGATCAACGACGATCTTTTGCAAACCTTGTTTTGCAAAGGTTTGGACATGAGCTCTAATGTCATTTGATTCGCCGTCCTCGAGGCTGTACACCTTGATCACGCCGATCTTACCGGCTTCGACGCGGGCCTCAGCGTGCGGGATCTTATGATTTCCGCGAGTAACTTTTATACTTTGCGGTTTTGCTCCAGCCCTGAGGATCCGCAGGTTTAAGACAGAGCCGGCGTCGCCCAATATCATTTGCCGAGCATCGTATAGCGAAATATCACGCGTTGCCTTATTCTCGATGTATTCGACCACATCACCCGCCCTTAGGCCCGCCTTCTCCGCATTCGAGCCCTTCGTTACCGAAACTACATAGAGGTAAAGCGAAACCTGCGAGAATTCGGCGCCGATCCCAACCTTATTCGAGGTCTTGTTAGCGTTGAATTCCGCGACCTGCTGTGGCGTTAGATAAGACGAATAAGGATCAAGGCCGCCGACAAGACCACGCAGGGCTCCGTAACGGACCTTTTCAAGGTTGGGCTCGTCGACATAATCGTTCTGGATGTGCTGCAGTACTGACTCAAAAATTCGGATCTGCGCACCCGCGTCGTTGATCGGCTGCTGGGCTCGTGCCCAAGGGCTGAGCATGCCGCCGATTACGGCATAAAGTGCAATGGCAACCGAAACGCCCAGAATCGATAACTTACCGCGAAATGACATAATCTACCTCGTATGATAACTACTAAGAAGGTTTACGTGTGCGGAGCAGAAAGGTTTAGGCCGCAGCGACGTTAATTATCCGCTAAGAAAATTGAGAGTGCAACACAAAGAAACTTCCAATCCACGGGACCTTACAGATATTTCACGACTTGCTGAAATTGGGCGAATAGTCGCCATCGACCCGGGTACAAAGCGCGTAGGTGTTGCGGTTTGCGACGAGCACCGTGTGCTCGCCAGGCCCCTCCCGGTCATCCAAAGAACTTCATGGAAAAAGCTGCTACACCAGGTAAAGGACACTCTTGCGGAATTTGATGCCGTGGCTCTCGTTGTTGGTTTGCCGTATAACTTCGACGGATCAGAGAGCGAAATGACCGCCGAGGCCCGCGACATGGCTCGGAAACTTGAGTTATCGACTAACATACCAGTCTTTCTTCAGGATGAGCGGGCGACGACTTACGAAGCCCGGGGACGCCTCTGGAAAGCGGGCTTAGAAGGAGCGGAGATGCGGCGCATTCTTGACAGCGAGGCCGCGACGATAATTCTCACAGATTTTCTGAGCAGAATTCCGGGATAACTCTCATCGAGCAGGCCGCAAGATCCACTGAATCGCGGCCGCCGCTTCAACAGCCTGTTGCGTAAATGGAAACACCGCGGGAGCGCCGGTCCGCCACAACTCGAACTGGTCCTTGTAATGTCCAGATTGCGGATCACCGCTTTGACCGAGCGGTATTACATGGCGGGTCGCGTCCCAGTTTCCAGGGCTTGCGATATGCCGCATCGAAAC
>JBBKXD010000086.1:0-10970 GCA_037969295.1 Pyrinomonadaceae bacterium
GCTTCGAACGAAACCGAATCGCCCTTCGCGTTCTTGCCGGAAACTTTCACGCCCTTCTTGTTCTTCTCGAGCTTGTCGAGCTTGATGCCCGTCTCGCACTTGATGCCCTGCTTCTTGAAGCTGCGTGCGAGCTCTTTCGAAACATCCGCGTCTTCGATCGGTACAATTCTGTCGAGCAGTTCGACAACAGTCGTGTCGCATCCGAACCGTGCATAGACGCTCGCGAACTCGACACCGACCGCACCCGAGCCCATGACGATCATCGACCGCGGAACGGTTGTTAGCTCGAGAATGTGATCTGAATTAACGACCTGCTTTCCGTCCGTCTCGAAACCCGGGATCGGCTTCACGACGGATCCGGTTGCGATGATGATGTTCTTTGTCTCGATCGTCTCTTTCTTCCCGCCATCGAGCGCGACTTCGACCTTGCCCTTGCCGGCGATCTTGCCAAAGCCGTTGAAGACCGTGACCTTGTTCTTTTTCATCAAGTACGTCACGCCTGCGGAGTTCTTGGCAACGACGTCCGATTTGTATTTCTGAACGCCGCCCCAGTCGAAGCTGAGATCCTTGATCTTTAATCCGAAATTCTCGAAATGTCCCGCCTTATCGTAGAGATGCGCCGCATTCAGCAATGCTTTCGTCGGGATGCATCCGCGCAATCCGCACGTTCCGCCGAGCCGCGCGTCTTTCTCTTTTTCAACGATAGCGACCTTTAATCCGAGTTGTCCGGCCCTGACTGCCGCGACATATCCGCCGGGGCCCGAGCCAATGATAGTTACGTCAAATTGTTCTGCCACAAGTCTAAACCTCGCGTAAATTAAGCTAATATGAAAACGATAACGATAGTATAAGAGTTCGGACGTGTCCAAGCTAGCAGCCCGATTTGCGATTTTCGATCTGAAGGTTCTAATGGGCGGTAGGGGCTTTGCGAATCCAAAATCCAAAATCCAAAATCCAAAATCAAAATGAAGCACTCTACAGAATTCCTCGCGATCGTCGACGACGCCAAGAGCCGTATCAAAGAAGTTTCAGTTGCGGATGCGCAAGAGCGTATGAAGCACGGTGCGAAGCTAATCGATGTCCGCGAGGACTACGAGTTCGAAGCGGCGCACGCCGCAGGCTCGACGCACATGGGCCGCGGCATCATCGAGCGCGATATCGTCGGCAAGTTTCCCGAGAAGGATACCGAACTGATCCTGTATTGCGGCGGCGGATATCGGTCCGCACTGTCGGCGGACATGCTGCAAAAGATGGGCTATACAAATGTGTGGTCAATGGCCGGCGGCTGGAAAGCATGGAAGGAAGCGGAGGCACCGATAGAAAACAATGAATGATCAGGATCAGATAGAAGAACGCCGTGCCCGAGCACGCGAGCTGGCGGCACAGTTTGCCGAGAGGGGCGACTCTTTTGGATGGTTCGACGCTTTCTATAAAGAAGCCGGCGGCGACAACGAACAGATCCCGTGGGGCGATCTCGAACCCAACCCTTTTTTTAAGACTTGGGCCGAGGATGTCGGGCTAAAAGGGAATGGAAGGAAAGCTTTGGTCGTCGGGTGCGGGTTAGGTGACGACGCAAAGTATCTGGACGATCTCGGATTTGATGTTACGGCGTTTGATATCTCGCCGACCGCGATCGAATGGGCGAAACGACTGTATGGCGATACCAAAATCAAATTCGAAGTTGCCGATCTGTTCGAGCCACCGAGTGCCTGGATCGCGGCCTCTAACCCGCCCGCTACCGCAGGCGGTACTGACAAGAAGAGCGCGTTCGATTTTGTTCTCGAGATTTATACGATCCAGCCATTGCCGATGGAAATGCGCGAGCGTGTAATCGATGCGATCACGGCGTTCGTGGCGAGTGACGGCGAGATGGTCGTTGTAACTCGCGGGCGTGAGGATGATGAGGAACCGGTCGAGTTGCCGTGGCCGCTCTCGCGGAAAGACCTTTCGAGATTCGAAACACACGGCCTAACGCAGACTGGTTTTCGAATCATGGATGGCGACGAAGACCCGCCGCGCCCGCGGTTCGTTATTCAATATAAAAAACCTGCCTAACTGGTTGATCGGCCGCCCGACACGCCGGAATTTGCCCGCGAAATACGCGAAAAACGCGATAAGAAAAGGATTGTTTTTTTGTATCTTTTGCGTGTTTCGCGGAGAGATTGTCTTAGATCTCTTTCTCCGCCAACTTCTTCCACCTTTGGATTTCGCGTCGGCGATAATGGGGCGAGCTATTCACCGAGTCGACCGCCTGCTCGAACATCTCGCGTGCGCGATCAGCCTCTCCAACGGCCTTTAATGCGCGGCCAAAATAATACAAGCCTTCGGGATCTACAGGTCGCCGTCCCACATACTTTTCCAGATTTTCCACCGCCTCCTTGAACATGTTTGCATCAAGATACGTTGCTCCGATCTCGCGCCAGATCTCGTTGAGAGAAAATTTGTCGTCCTGTTCAAGAACGACCGCGAAATAATTCAAAGCGGCTTGCAGATCACCTTTTGCGCGGGCCATTCTTCCCAGTTGATAATTCGCATCGATCTCTTCCGCGTCGATCTCTATCGCTTTTGTGAAATGCTCGAGAGCCTTTGCATCCTGTCGCCGCTGCTGGTAGATAAGGCCGAGCTGTACGTGAGCGTCGGCATCCCTTGGATTGACGGTCGCGTTGTGAAGATAACGTTTGAAGTTCTGTTTCTGCCGGAAGGCGTTTCCGAATCCGCGGACCTCGCCGCCAAGAAATCCGCCAAAGTAGATCACGACGAAGAAGAGCAGGAAGGGCGACAACATCCAGGGCGATACGTATTGGAAAACGTACATCGCGATAGTGAACCCTAGCCAACCGATCGCGACCGCCATCACGGCGGCGCCGTAATTAACACCCAAGACGGTCCGCAGTGCGAAGATCATGAAGACCGCAAAAAGCAGGCTGCTCCCGAACCAGAGTCCGAGATAGATCAGCGGCGAAACGGAGCTCGTGAACAGAGCCGCTCCGGCTAACGCGAACGGCAGGTGGGCGGCTGTCCACGCCATTAGCGAACATGCTGCTAGTGCTCCGTAATCGCGCCGCAAAACAATCCCGAAGCTGCCGATTGAACTGAAGATCGATATCAAGAGCACCAGGATCGGTACATAAAAGATCGAGATCGCCAGAAGTGGTTGGTAGAACGCGGTCGGCTCGAACGAAAAGAATCTGAAGAACGTGTCCCCGACCACCGGCAGTTTCTCTCGGGAAGCCATCGCCGCCTGGTAATTCTCGAACGAACGCCTGTAGTCCGCTTTGGCGGCCGGTGAATCAAAATCTGTCGTCTCGTAGTTCGGTTGGTAGTACTCGGCGAGCGCCGGAATCCGATATTCATCGTGGAGCCTGGTGTTCACCGTCGCGAAAAATAAGATCGAGACGACAAGCACGGCCATCGCGGCAAACATCCAACTCCCCTGGTCCATTATGTCGCTCATCGTCGAAGCTGGACGCAAATAAAGTTGGAATAACAACGTAAGATTTTCCATAGAAGGCAAATGCGGCGAGGACCACCGTGGCTAGCTGACCTAGCGTAAGGCCGAACGAAAACTGTGTCAAGAGTTTCTGCGATGAGGCTTTCGGGTTAAGATTGAGTGACGAACTATCCTTTACACGACTACAAAACAAATGTCCGAAGCCACTGAAAAAGCCGTGACGACACGCACTGAAACCGATTCGATGGGCGAGATCGAGGTCGCGTCCGACAAGTACTGGGGTGCCCAGACCGAGCGGAGCCTTCACCATTTCAACATCGGCAACGATGTCATGCCGCGCGAGATGATCCGCGCCCTTGGGATCTTAAAAAAAGCGGCGGCGATCGTTAACCACGAGCTGAAGCCGGACAAGATGACTGACGACAAACTGAAGCTTGTCGTACAAGCCGCCGATGAAGTCATCGATGGAAAGCTCGACGAGCATTTTCCGTTGCGAGTCTGGCAGACGGGTTCGGGTACACAGACGAACATGAACGCGAACGAGGTAATCTCGAACCGCGCGATCGAGATCGCGGGCGGCGAGATGGGTTCGAAAAAACCCGTCCATCCGAACGACGATGTGAACATGTCACAGTCGTCGAATGACACATTCCCGACGGCGATGTACATCGCCGCCGCTGAGCAGCTCACAGTACTTGTTCCGCAGATCGAGCGCCTTCACGACGCGATCGATGCAAAGGCAAAAGAGTTCGCTGACGTCGTAAAGATCGGCCGCACGCATCTGCAGGACGCGACGCCGCTGACGGTAGGTCAGGAGTTTGGGGGATGGGCAAGCCTTATCACGCGTGACATCGAACGTTTAGAAGCCGTTCTGCCCGGCCTGTTCGAACTTGCGATCGGCGGAACCGCGGTTGGAACGGGTCTCAACGCGCATCCCGAATTTGCGGTTCGCGCTGCCGCAGAGATAGCAAAGCTCACCGGCTTGCCGTTCAAGTCTCATCCCGATAAGTTTGCAGCCCTCTCGGCGCACGACGAGCTCGTGTTTGCGTCAGGAGCGCTAAAAACCCTCGCCGCGAGTTTGATGAAGATCGCGAACGACAGTCGCTGGCTCGGATCAGGCCCGCGCTGTGGCATTGGCGAAATCTCGCTGCCGGAAAATGAACCGGGCTCGTCGATCATGCCGGGAAAGGTCAACCCCACGCAGTCCGAGGCGATGACGATGGTCGCCGTCCAGGTGATGGGCAACGACGCCGCGATCGGTTTCGCGGGTTCGCAGGGAAACTTTGAGCTGAATGTTTTCAAGCCGGTGATGATCCACAATTTTCTGCACTCGGTCCGGCTCCTTCATGACGCATGCCGCGGCTTTGTAGATTTCTGCGTCAATGGTATCGAGCTCAATCGCGAACAGATCGACGATTACGTAAACGACTCATTGATGCTTGTCACCGCGCTCAACCAGCACGTCGGGTACGACAACGCTGCGAAGATCGCGAAGAACGCGCATAAGAAGGGAATATCGCTGAAGCAGTCAGCCGTCGAATTGGAATTATTGACCGGTGAAAGGTTTGACGAGCTGGTCAAGCCCGAAGACATGACGCACCCGTAAGCTTGACGGGAGTGTCCTAAATTCGTGGTGCTAATTTGTCCGCTACAAATCTAATGAGAACACCACTCCAAAGCGCTACAACAACTGCGAAAGCAATATCGCCAAAAAGTCCGAGCCATAGAACTTTCTCATAACTCACGAAGCCTCCGTATTCGTAGAACGGAATCGGGAAGCCAAACCGCCACCCACAATCCATACACCCCACACCGGGGTTATTGCGCAGATAGCTGACGTATTGCAAGACAATAAGTATCAAAATACTTAAGGCGAATCCTATTCTAAGCGCTATATGTTGACGTAAGTGCTTCATGCAGAAAGTTGCGTCCCGCCAGGGACGTCCGAGAATAGCCCACCGATTCATCGGTGGGTAAGAGTTGAAACAGAAAATGCAGTCCCGTCAGGGACGGCTGAAATCAATCGAACACCTGCCGAATGTCGTATTCCATCTCGTGTGCATCAAGGAACGATAAGAACTCTGTCTTGAAGTCCATCTTCTTGTGATGCTCCGGCTGATTATCAATATAGCGAATCGTCCGCGCTTTTTCGCCTATCGATATCGAGAACGCGCCGTAGCCTTCCTGCCATTCGAAGAACCGGTGCTCCGCAAATACGTCGTGCACCCATTTCGATGAACCGCCTTTGATCAGCTGTATACCCTTCGATATTGACAGTGTCTTAGGGAGTGACAATAAAAGGTGAACGTGATCATCAACGCCTCCGGAATGTATCAACTTCATCTTATTCTCTCGAGCGATCCCGCCCATATACGGCAAGAGTCGTGATCGAAGTTCCGGCGTTATCATCGGTCGACGTTCTTTTGTGCTGAATACGCAGTGCATTAACTGGCTGACGTAGGAGTGTGCCATTTGTTCTTCAGCCGTCCCTGACGGGACTGCTTTCCTTATTTTCAACGTTACCCACCGATGAATCGGTGGGCTATTCTCAGATCGTCCCTGGCGGGACTGAAATCATTTCGCTTTCTTCAGAGCGTATATTGAGCAATCTCAGCCTACGCTGCTGCGCAGCGTTGCAGGCGGGACGCCTGCGTTCCAGTCCGTTGGCGCGATGCCCACGGAACGCCGGCGTTCCAGTCAGGGGGATCGTAGAAAAAAGAAATAGATCAGAGTCAAAAAGACGGCGATGAATGCGATCATGGCGGCGACGGCGAGCGCCACGACGATGAGCTTGAGTGTGCCGCTCTTTGGCCGCGGAGGCTCAGCGGACATGGATGGCTGGATAGTCGAATTTGTATTGCCGGGTTCCGGCTCCAACGTAATAACGCCTTCTTCGAGCGAGCGTTTTTCAAATCCCTGCGGCAATTTCCCGCTCGTCTTTCGAAAGACAGGCTCGGGCATTTTCCAACTTTCCCCGACGGGATTCGGCGCAGTCGTATTCAGATCGTCATCTTCGATTGCCGGGTTGTTTGCCTCGATCGTCATTTTCGTCAGCACCACCTGCGATCGGCGGTGGGTAAGCCACCTGATGGCGGTACTCCAAACTATTTTTGAAGATCCAGCACGTCCGAACGCGTGATGATGCCCGTGATACGTTTGAAATCTTCGATCAGCAATGCCGGAGCTTTCTGAAGCTTCGATTTTACTTCACGCAGGCTCGTATCCATCTCGATAACCGGAAAACTCTCGTCCATGATTTCGCGGACGTGTGAATCGATCAGATCTCGATTGCTCAAAAGTTTCGTCAGAACTCGGCTCTCACGGAGACTGCCAACCGATCGGTTGTCTTCGAGGACCGGGATCTGAGTAATACCGCTCTCGCTCATTTTTTCGAGCGCAAACCCGACCGTATCCTCCGGCCCGACAAAAATAAGATCGACCGGAGCACCGCCATTCTTTGTTTCCTTGATCAGGCCGGCGGTGATCCGCTGCGGTTCCAGCAGAAGCTTTTCCTTCATCCATTCGTCCGAATGGAATTTCGTCAGGTAATGCTCGCCGGTATCGCAGACGATAAAGACGACCAGGCCGCTTTCGTCCAGGTCCTTCGCGACCTTCAATGCTGCGGCGAAGTTTGTTCCGGTCGAGCCGCCGCAAAAGATCCCTTCACGTCGGGAAAGCTGTCTCGCAAGCTCGAACGAATCTCGGTCGGTGACGTTGATGATCTCGTCGATGATCTTCATGTCGGCGTTGCCGACCGGCAAGCTCTGACCGATGCCTTCGACAAGATAGGGCGTTGCTTCGGGAACATGGCCGGTGTCCTTGTAGCTTTTGAAGATCGAACCGTACGGATCGGCACCGATGATCTGGATCTTCGGATTTTTTTCCTTCAGATAACGGCCGGTTCCCGTTATCGTCCCACCGGTCCCGATACCGGAAACGAAATGTGTGATCTTTCCTTCGGTGTCTTCCCAGATCTCGGGCCCCGTGGTGCGATAGTGCGCGGCCGGATTCGCCGGATGATTGTATTGATCCGGATAGAACGAGTTTGGCGTTTCCTGCGAAATGCGCTTCGCGGTCTCGACGTAATGATCAGGCGTCCCGTGTTTTGCGGCGGAGGGGCAGACGACGATATCCGCGCCCATAGACTTCAGGTAACGCATTTTTTCGACCGAGACTTTGTCGGTAAGGATAAAGATGCACTTGTACCCGCGGACAGCCGCAACAAGTGCAAGTCCGATTCCCGTATTACCGCTGGTCGCCTCGATCACTGTTCCGCCTTTCTTAAGAGCCCCCTCTTTCTCGGCCCAATCGATCATCGAGATACCGATGCGATCCTTGACCGAATAGCCAGGATTCAGGCTCTCCATTTTCGCCAGAACCCTTGCCCTGATCTTATGCTGCTTTGTTATGTGATTGACTTGAACGAGCGGGGTCTTTCCGATCAGTCCTAAAATATCGTTATAAAATTTCATTACAAATTGTTCTTATACCGGCCGTGGATGTATAGGGAAGTTTATTCCGAAAGGACATGCGGGGCAAGGAGGCGCTCACCGGTTCTCCGAAGGGTTTGATTTATCTATTCCGTGTTTTCCGTGGTTCGTCGTTGAATTCCAAGATAATCGCGGAGTACACCGAAGACGGGTCGCTGGTGCTGAGGCGGAGGCCTTGTATTCGTAAGGTGCCGCGCAAAAAGCCCCGGGGAATTACCCCGGGGACTCTGGCCTCAGAACCGATTCACTGTCGCGTACCGGAAAAGCCGCAAATTACTAGTGGACTTAGTAGCTCTGAATATTCAGTATCGATCCAAGGATCGATGTAAGTATGTTCATCGTACCACCCTGCCTCGATCCGTACTGGTAATCGCCGTTATAGTCGACCTCGTACTGGCTGTTCGAACCATCCTGGTAGCCGCGCTGAAAACCCTGGCGGAAATAGTACTGGTACTGGCTGCGGTTAACATATGTCTGATAACCTGACGTTCCTGTGCGATAGACGTTTGAGCTCGACCAGTCTCCGCGTCTGCGGCTGTTCCGATCGTTACGTCCCGCTTCAAATCCTTGTCGGTAGCCTTCGTTAACAGCCTGTCGAAGCAGTTCAACGCCACGTCCGTTCGTGTTGTAATACGCGCCGTTTCGGTAAATGCGATATCGCCCGTCGCGATTGGTATTCGCATTGGCGTTACCATTGTAATAGCCCTGGCCATTCGAACGATCGTTGCCGCTGGGTACGTTACCAAAGCGAGCGTTCCGTGCTCTCCACTCGGCCTGACGCTGGGCTTCGTACTGAATACGCTGCTGTTCGAGCTTCTGAGCCTGCTTTGCAGCCTTTCGCTCGTTCTTCATTCCTTTGTTCGAGTTGCCTTGAGCATTTGCCAGTTCGCTCGAACCGATAATTGTAAAAATGCCAAGAGCCGCCGTGGCGGCAATTTTTCCAAGATTAAATGAAATCAAAATAAACTCCTTTCTGCCGTTTCACGTCCCTACCGGGTTCTCGGCATTCGATATGAATTGCGCGATCTGTAAGGTTCTGCAAACTGTTGAACTTTCAGCAGTCATCAACTTTCAAGTCCTATGTGAGCAATATACGAGCCAGCGACACGGTCTCTATACTTCGCCTACCTTTACGCAGGCCGACGCTCTGCTGAATGCATCAAAACGTTGCGTCGCGCGTGGTTTTGGGAAGGCGTTGCTTTGTTCGCGGGTCGACTACGTCGGTATCTCGATGGATTATCAGCGGTTTTGCGAGACGTACTTTCCGAGAAGGCGGTCGTATTCATCCTTAACGACCCGGTAGCATTCGCACGCGGCGCGCTCGAGGGCGTCCCGGTCGAGCATGGTGATGGTACCGCGAACATATTTGATAAGCTTGTTGGACTGAAGATGCCCGGCCGCGATCGACACTCCTTCGCGGCGTACGCCGAGCATGTTCGCGATCAGGTCGTGCGTCATTATCAGCTTATTTGAACGGAGCAGGTCGTGGTTGATCAAAAGCCACCGGCAGAGCTGCTGTTCGACTGTATGCAGACGATTGCAGACCGCCGTTTGAGAGATCTGCGTCATCAATGACTGCGTGTAACGGAGCAGGATCTTCTGAAATACACCGCCGAGGCTGAACTCATCATTCAACGCCCGGGACGGCATCCTGAAGGCATTTCCGGCGCTTTGAACAACGGCCCGACTTGGTGTAGTGCTGCCGCCCATGTACAAGGCGATCCCGACCAACCCATCCTTACCGGCCATGCCGATCTCGGCCGTCGAACCGTTCTCCATTATGTAAAGAAGAGAGATGATGCAGCTGGTGGGAAAGTAGACATACTCGAGCTGTTCACCTGATTCATAGATCACCTCGCCCAGCGACAATGACACAAGCTCCAGGTTTGGTTTCAAGCGGATGAATTCATCACCGGGCAGCGCCGCGAGCAGATGATTCATTTGCGCGTCATCTTTTTTATCGACTACGCCCATACCAATACAGGGGAAAATATAACACAAGTCGGGGCGAATCTATAAGTTAAGTTTTTGTATCCGTGCGGTATCACACGGACACCGGGTTCTGTTTCGGCTAGGATGACCGTAGATCAATGTAGCTCTTGACAGCGTCTACACGAAAGCAAAGCTTTGGTTTTTGATGCCGCTCGGGAAACACCTTCTAAGGAGATAAAAAATTGTGATCAAGATCGTCAAGCGAAAGTCGGCGCCCGACCTCCCGATACCGGCGCTGACAAAACGGCCGCCGTCGCAGACGGTGACGGGTACAGTCAATGACTGGATCGCCGAACGCCGAAAGCACCAACTCGACGAGGACAACTCTTCGCGGCAAACGATCGCGGGTTGGGCAGGCGAATCCGAAATCTAGTCTCCACTGACGTAAAGAAGAACGAGCCCGGGAATAAGGGGGTCGGACGGAAAAACCGGTAGTTCGGTGCTTCCAATTTTTTCTCCAAGACGGTCACTTGTGGCCAGGGAGTTCCCATGAATAACGATGAACGTCTTCGCGTTTTGTACGTCGAAGACAATTGCGATTCTTTTGAAATGCTTAAAGTGATGCTCGGTATGTGTCAGATCGAAGTTGACTGTGCGCAAAGCAGCGGCGAAGCACTTGCACAAGCACGCTCGGACAATCGGTTCGATCTATATCTGCTTGACGGCGGTCTGCCCGACATCAATGGGCTCAGTCTCTGCCGTACGCTCCGCGCTATCGATCCAAAGACGCCGGTTCTTTTCTATTCCGGGAATGCTCATCCTGAGGATATGGAGAAAGGAATGGAGGCAGGGGCGGCTGGATATATCATCAAGCCGAATTCGGAAAAACTCGCCGCAACGATTTTTCAGCTTGTAATCAATTATCGCGAACGGTCGCAACCCGCTTTTACGGACTTCCCTGCTCTTGCCGCAGCGGCGTAGATTCCCGACTCGCGAGCATCTTCAACGGATCATTCGTAATGACGGCGAATAGTCCCTGTTTTGTCGCCCGGGCGATCCAGCGAGGGCTGTCAACGGTCCACACTGTAACCGGCAAG
>JBBKXD010000087.1:0-66103 GCA_037969295.1 Pyrinomonadaceae bacterium
GCGGAATACGCCACATACGGATGATGAAGCAGCACGTCACGTTTCTTGAGCACCTCGAAAATATTTTTCTTTTCGGATAATACCGCCGGATGAACAAGCGGTATCGGTTTGTCTTTCAGGTCCGGCCGATCGAGTGCGTAGAGCTGCATCAGATCCGGGATGTCAACGAAGCCTTCGATCTTGTAAATGTCTTGTTCGTACAGCCCGATGCCGTTCGCCAGGACCTTAAGCATCTTGTCGGGCATCGCCGAGTCGATCTCGAGCCGGACAGGAAAACGAAATCTGCGCCGCTGCAGCTCGCGTTCGAGCGTTCGCATCAGGTCGCCGGCCTCGTCTTCGCGAAGCTCAATGTCGGCGTCGCGCGTCACGCGAAACAGGAATCCCTCGCTGGTTTTCATGTTCGGGAACAAGGCTTTGGCATTCGCGACGATGACCTCTTCGAGCAGCGTGTAGCGCCCGCGCCATTTCTTTTCTTCGATGGGTATCAGCCGCGGCACCGTAGGCGGAAGCTTTATCCGCGTGAAGCGCTTTTGTTTGAAAAGATGTTTGAGATTTTCCTGCGTGTACGTACGATTCGGTTCGATGATCAGGCCGATGTTCAAACTCAAATTAGAGATGTAAGGAAACGGGTGCGACGAATCGACCGACTGCGGCGTCAGGATCGGAAACAAATTATCTCGAAAATATTTGTCGAGCTTCTTTTTGTCCTTTGCGTCGAGCGACTTGTACGGTTCAATCGTGATCCCGGCTTTTGCGAGTTCAGAGAAGACTTTTTCATGAAGATAGCCCACTTGTTTTTTCAACATGGGCCCGAGACGTCTCCCGATCTCTTTCAACTGCTCGGCCGCGCTCAATCCGTCGAGCGATCGTTCTTCAACATGCTCTTCGATCTGTTCCCTCAGGCCCGAAACACGGATCATGAAAAACTCATCAAGGTTCGTGGAAAATATGGACAGAAATTTTAGGCGCTCAAGGACCGGCAGATCGTCATCCATCGCCTCATCGAGAACGCGCCGGTCGAATTCGAGCCAGCTTACCTCGCGATTGAACAAAGTGGCGCCGTCAAAGGCGTCCCCTGCGGCGGTATTGTTAGGCGCTTCGGATTGTTTCTGGGATTTGTTCTCGCCGTGACTCATGACCGTGTGAGGTTAATTATAGACGAACGATCCGGGCGAAGCATCGTTAAGAAAACGTTAGGGTTTTGTAGTTACGGCGTGATCGTGACTTTCGTGCCGAGAGGTATTGCCTTGAATAATTCCTCTATCTCATCGTTATCAAGTGCGACGCAGCCCCATGTCCAATCTCGCCGGGTACCGCCGCCGTGGATGTAGATCTCACCGCCGAGCGCCGTTTTCTGCGGTGGCATTTTCTTGTTGTCGATAGCCGAAAATATCTGGTCGCGGTCGAGTTTAGAGATCAACCCTCTGGCAAATCCGCGTTCTGCATCCACTTTTGACGGATAGCTGAGGCCGAGACTGAGGTGAAATTTGCTTTTTGCATTTTTCGTAAAGACGTAGAACTCGCCCTCGGGAGTTTTTCCGTCACCTTCGACCTCCTTGTCGCCGACCGGTTCGAATCCGAGAACCATCGTGAACGATTTGATCAGTTTGCCACTGTCATAAACTTCGAGGGTACGCTGTTTCTTCCTGATGACTATTTCCGGGCTTTGTAATCCACTTAGCATACGCAGTCCACCGCGTGATCTGTCCGAAGTTTGCGATAACGCAACACCGCACATCGCCGCGATGAGCGAAATCATGATAACCCGCGTCGCGAAACTACTGCGCATGTTCGATGGCGTCTCCTTTCTCCAACATTCTTTTCTCGTCGTCCGCGCGGCCTCGCTTCCGCCAAAACTTAGCGAGGCTTTTGTAGCGATGTGCCGGCGGATAATTCATTGCCCAGGCGATCTTCATTGTACACTCGGCGCACGTGTCGAGCGGACGTCGATCGGTTTCGGCAAGACTGTTCGTTCCGGACATCAGACATTCGTATTTTGTGCAATGCCGCATCGAAAACATATGTCCCGTCTCATGCATCGCAACCTTTAGCACGCGATCGAGAAACAGATCGTCACCGGCGCGCTTTGCATCGTCTTTTTCCAGGCGCCAGAACGACCACACACCGACTCTCTTTTCAAGACTCGCCTGGCCGAAAACATAATTCCACGTTTCCTCCGGATAAAGGTCATAGCTCGTCAGACAGATCAACGCGGCCGCGTCGGGAGGCAGAAGTCCCGGCAAAAGATCATCGAGAAAGTAACTTGTCCGGATCTGACGGTTGTTTGGATATTGGAACCTTTCCATCCCCTTCGGCACATCGCCGAGCGGCTTTCGGTCTCGAAGAACTACAGGCAAATTGTAGAACGCCCGCATATAATCGGCGGCAAATCGAATCACTTTCAGCTGCTCTCCCGAAAACGTCCCGATCGGCTGAATATAGATCGTATTTCTGTCTGTCGTCGGAAGAGTCGGCTGAGACTGGACATACTGTTCGAATGTCTCGCCGTCTTCCGGGTGTGACGCTAGCCAGTCGCCATCCTGTACGACCATCGGACGCGAAAATTTCACGAGCGCGCTCTTAGATTTTGAGAGCTCAGAGACACGGTCGTCTTGTGCAGGTGCGGTCGCCGAATTCGTCGCTATGCCGCCAGGCCGACCACACGCGGTCAACGCAATACACAGGAGCAGGATGGCGTACTGCCTCATTGGGGTCTAGACACTTCCCACGGGCGTTTGTTCCGTGCGCTTGAGCACGATATGCCGGGGATCCTCACCGTCGCCTGTCAGGTCTATCCTATAGACGACCGATCTAAAAATGAAGTTCGCGAGTTTCTCGGCCCACTCGATGATGACGATTCCCTTTTCGTCCTCAAGTATCTCTTCAAGGCCGACAGAAAAAGCCGGGTCATTGCTATCCGAACGCCAGAGATCAATATGGTAGATATTGAAATTTTCAGTCTCGTAGAGGTTGACGAGCGTGAAGCTCGGGCTCGTAACCTCATCGACGTCGAACTCGAGCGAGCTGAGAATACCCTTCGCCAATAGTGTTTTCCCCGCGCCAAGCTCCCCGGTCAGCAGGATCACTTCGCCGCCTCGGAGCTCCGCTCCCAGCGATGCTCCAAGCTCGAAAGTCTCGTCGGGCGAATTGGAGATGATCATCTGCTCAGTCATTGAATAGCTGAAAGCAGTCGGCTAACGCCTCGGCAGTGTCCGAAGCGGTCATAACGCGCTTTCCAAATTTCTTCTCAGCGATATCACCTGCCAGTCCGGCGATGTAGACCGACGCGATCACCGCGTCGAGGATGCCCGTTTTTGTCTGGACAGCCTGTGCGACAAAGCCCGTGATGATCCCGGTCAGCGTGTCTCCATTTCCGGCTTTGCCCAATCCTGAATTTCCGGTCGGATTGATGAACACCTGGCCGCCAGGCTCGGCAATGATGACCCGTTCGCCTTTCAGCACGAGAATAACGTGATGTGTCTGAGCAAACGAACGCGCGGAGCTGATGCGATCTCTCAAATCGTCTTTATTCGTCGAGCCCAATAGCCTCTGAAACTCGCCGGCGTGTGGCGTCAGGATCAAAGGCAATTCGTCCGACCCTTTCAGATCGAGGGGCGCGAGGGCGTTCAGTCCATCGGCATCGATTACGACCGGCGTCGTTCGCTCGTCGACGACACGGCGAACGAGTTTTCGCGTCGATTCGTCGCCCGAGCTCAAGCCACTCCCGATCGATATGACATCGACGTTTGCAGAAAACTCTTTGACCTCATCGAATCCATTCTCGGATACCGCTCCCTCGCTGGTTTCCGCGATTCCGCGGACCATCACTTCCGGAGCGACTCGTGAGGCCACTGAACCGCGTGACGATTCGGGAGTCGCGATAGTTACGAGGCCAACACCGGAACGTACCGCCGCATTGCCGCACAAGACCGCCGCACCGCTGTAGTTTGCCGACCCGGCGACAAACAGAGCGTGGCCCCGCTTATTCTTGTAAGAATCGGCTGTAAATTCAGTCTGGGCCAGCCATCGCGCCGCGTCATCACTCTGCAGAAAAAATGTTCGCGACGCGGCAGCGTTTACCAACTCGCATGGAGAACCGATATTTACAACATACAGCTCGCCATTGCAGTTCGAGGCGGGCGGCAGGACGTTCGCAAGTTTTGGCGCGGTAAACGTGACGGTCGCGTGGGCCCGGGGATTCGTACCGATTCGTTCGGCCTTATCGGCACACAATCCTGACGGAATATCGAGCGCGACTACAAGCGTCCCGGAATCGCTGTCCGGATCCGAAAATGCGTCGACGAAAGCCGCGACTTGCTCGAACACTCCATCGAGAGGCCGGGTCAGCCCCGTTCCAAAAAGTGCGTCGACGAGGACGTCCGGATCGTCGCTATGAAAATTCAGGCTGTCGTAATCCAGCCATTCTTCGAGGCCCGTGATCTCTTCAAATGCAAGGTCGGATTGTGACAGTTCAAATCCTTCGTCTTCTGTGATTTTCCTGAGTATGTCGAAGTTGATCCGCGCTTCGTCCTTTGTATCTTCCGCCAGCCCGAACAAACATACCTCGACATCGGCACCCTGCTGCCAGAGAACGCGTCCGAGTGCGGCACCGTCCCCGCCGTTGTTTCCTTTGCCGCAAAGAATCAACACGGACTTCCCCTCGACCGAACCTCCAAGTTTCTCGACGATCACGCGGCTCGCGGCATTCGCGGCATTCTCCATCAGCAGCAGCCGCGGAATTCCGTATCGCTCCGTGGTGAGAAGGTCGATCTCGCGCATCTCTTCGGCGGTTACGATCTTTTGCATGTTTTTAACTTGCCACAATCGGCAGAAAATTTGAAGACACCGAGGGGCGCACGGCGCAGAAACAGGCCGCCAAAAACACAAAAACCGCATTCAGTTGAAATGCGGTTTCCGTGCAAAACATTGGAGTTGTAAATAGAGTTCGACGGCCGTAAGCGGACCTATAAATGTCTGCCACTGTGCTCGATCATTGATTTCTTCCGTTCATTTAATAGAAAGGTCCATTCGACTAGCGTTTCCATAAATTTAGGAGAATTCTGAGGTTAGCGGACAAATATTCTTAAAAACGTGCTCCCGGCGTGATTCGAACACGCGACCTTCCACTTAGGAGTCGGTTGCCTGTAGTATTATACGATATAATAGACTTTCAAATAGCCAAAATTATCTCTCATAACCCCTTTATTTGTAAAGTTTTGTCCCTCATCATTCCCAGATCTGGGTGTCGCCCCCGTTGAACGATATTCGCTCCCAGATCAACTGTGACACCGTGATGGGCGCTCCTACGGCGGTGAATCTGAGATTAAGAAGAACACTGTTACCGTCAATCGGCATCGGGCCCTACATTAGCACTCCCAGAAGTCCCGGTTCATTGGAATTGGCAACAGCAGTAAAGCCAGCGGTTGACGGTTAGTGCGCGCGTTGCGAGTTCGTTGTATTTCCGGGATGTAAAACAAATTTTAGACCTTCTTAATTTCACCCAGTACAATGATCACTTGGTGCGTTTGTTCATCATCGATCAGAGGAATTTCTTTTGTTGATGATATTTTGCCGTCAAGCGAGACCTCCACAACTCCGCGACAAACACCTGACGGGTTTTCGACGCTTATCTGATACAACGTCTTTCCATAGCGGTAATAAATCTGAAACTCTTGCCAACTACGCGGGATACAAGGCTCGATTTTTAGAGTATCTCCTTGCAGATGAAAACCAAGCATCGATTCAAGAACGGCTCGATACATCCAACTTGCCGAACCCGTGTACCATGTCCAACCGCCGCGTCCGATGTGTTGGGGATGTGAATATATGTCGGCGGCAACGACATACGGCTCGGTCCTATAGCGGTTGATTGCTTCGCCAGTGAGCGTGTGATTTATCGGATTCATCATTGAAAAAAGTTCGTATGCCTTTTCACCTTCACCCAGAAGAGCGTATGCGATGATCATCCAACACGCCGCGTGCGTGTATTGCCCGCCGTTTTCACGAATTCCAGGTGGATAGCCTTTGATATAACCCGGTTCAAGCTCGCCTGCTTCAAATGGCGGAGTGAGCAAAAGCGCAAGGTTTTCATCCTTTTTTATCAGATGTTCTTCCGCCGATTCGACTGCTTGTTTTTGGCGTTTCGGATCTCCTAAACCGGCAATCAAGCTCCAACTTTGAGCGATTGAATCGATCTTGCATTCGTCATTCTTATGTGACCCAAGCGGCGTTCCGTCATCAAAAAAAGCTCGCAAATACCAGCTGCCATCCCAGGCATTGGCTTCGAGATTCTTCGTCAGAAGTTTGGCGTGAGCGCGGTATTTTCTCGCTTTTTGACGTTCGCCTCGCCGTTCGCACACGGGTGCAAAATCATTCAAAATTTTAGCCAGAAACCATCCCATCCAAACGCTTTCACCTTTGCCTTTAGTTCCGACGCGGTTGAGACCGTCGCTCCAATCGCCCGCCCCGATCAGCGGCAAACCATGGTTTCCGGTAGTTAGGCTCCTTTCAACGGCTCGTATGCAGTGTTCAAACAAGCTGGCCGTTTCATCGGAAACGACCGGGCGCATATAAACTTCCATTTCTCCTTCCGTTAAGACCGGCGCATCCAGAAACGGAATGTTTTCATCGAGGACACCGGCGTCGCCCGTTTTGTCGACATAAAAATTGGTAACCAAAACGAGCCATAAAAGATTGTCGGAAATCCTTGTTCGGGTTCCGGCACCAGAAGGCTCGTGCCACCAATGTTGAACGTCACCTTCCTTAAATTGGCGCGAGGCGGCACGGATAAGGTGACGTCGTGCCAAATCCGGTCTTGAGTAAACCAGGGTCATCGCGTCCTGCAATTGATCGCGAAAACCGTAGGCTCCGCTTGACTGATAGACGGATGTTCGCGCCCAAAAACGGCATGATAGGGTCTGATAAACAAGCCAGTGGTTGATCAGTAGGTCGAGCTTCTTATCGGGGGTTTTAACGTTGACGACATCCAGAGTGTTGTTCCAGTTTTCAACGAGCTTCCCGTATTCCGTCGCAACCGATGAATGTTGACGAAAATGCAGAATACTTTCACGCGCCGCTGCTTTCTTGTCCTCTTCGCCCAAAAGAAAAATTATTTCGCGCGTTTCGTTTGGCTCTAATTCAAACTTGGATTGGACCGCGGCACAGGGATTAAGCCCGGCGCCGCTTGAACCGGAAAGATTTTCGCGGAACATCGCGGCGGGACGAGCCAGATTGCCGTTACGTCCTAAAAATTCGCGCCGATCGCACGTCCATGTCCGACTCAACGAATCGGTGGCGATGAATGCGACTCGGTCTGAAAACTCCGTATTGTTCGGGTTTCGGGCAAAAATCGCGCCCGTTACCGAATCTATTTCCGTGATTATGAATGGTGCCGATTTTGCTCGTTCGACGCCGAGAACCAAATCGCAGTAAAACGTAGCGGATAGTTCACGGTGCCTATTCGTGAGGTTTTGCACTCGTAGACGCGAGATCTTTATGCTCGAATCTACAGCCGCAAATACCAGCAGTTCCTGCTTGATACCATGGCTACTGTTTTCGTAAATTGTGTAACCGCGGCCGTGCCGGATCTTATATTCCGAATTTTCACGTACAGGCAGGGCCGTGGGCGTCCAGAAGCTTCCCGTCGCCTCGTCGCGCAAATAGACGCACTCGGAAGGCTGATTAACCACGGCATCGTTTGTCCAGGGAGTCAGCCGATTTTCGTGGCTGTTGTTTGACCATACTATTCCAATTCCCGATTCGGCAGCGATAAATCCGAAACCATTTTCATTGGCGACAACATTCGTCCAAGGAGCGGGGGTGTTGGGGTTTTTGTCGTTCAGGCAGATCGCGTACTCTCTGCCGTCTTCGGAAAATCCACCGAAATCATTGGGAAATGTGAGCTCAGGCCCGTGCTGGGGCAGCCTTTCATAAGAACGCGACGCCTCACGCGGAATCAAATTAGGTGGAAGCTCGGTTTGTTCCACGCGTCGCCCCAGCTGTTCTTCGAGCGATCCGCGCTCGACGACAAAACAGATTTGAGCGGCCGCATGAAGTGTAATTCGATCTTCTTCCGGCATCTCCTCCGAACGCCGTATGAAGACCCCGCCCCGCGCGTCAATCAGCGAATGCGCCGCACTCCGGCGTATTAGATTCAATAGATCTTCCTTGATTCCCTGCGCGTAACTCGTCGGCTGATCGTTAAAGATCACCAAATCGAATATCATTCCCTTGCTACGCAAGTACTCGTGGGCGCGTAAGATCTGGCTAACACTGTTCTCCCAACCATTGCATAAATTGACTCGTACAATCATGATCGGCAAGTCGCCGCTGATACCATATTTCCATAGGGTTTGCGGTGTCCCGCGATTGAGTCGCAAGACACTTTCGAGCGGACGCATGAGCGGATTCGTATAAATTAAGTGTCCCGCAAGACGCTGAAAAAGGTTTGCTTCATTTCTTGAAATCCCAAGATGCCGCAATTCGACCTGAGAACGCGTCCAGGCAAGTTTTTCTGCACGTTCAAAGCATTCCAGATGACAGTATTTATCAACACTGGCCACTACTTGCTCACGCGAATCAGCGGCACTAGTCGAAAAAATCAAACTAACCGACCTATTCGGCGAAATGGAAACGTGGGCACGCAAAGCGAAGATCGGATCGAGCGTGGCCCCGACCACTCCTGAAAGATTCTCTTGGGAATTAGTAGCGATAGGATCATTTGTCGTTCTTCCGCGGCCTATAAAGCGCAAGCGGTCAGTTTCAAAACTGACCCCGCCGGCTATCTCGCCCTCGACGGCGACGGTATGAGCTAACCAGAATGCTTTATCTTCAGTAGAACGTGGGCGACGACGGGCGAATATTGTTCGTCGTTCAGCATCGTATTCGGTCTCGACAAAGAGATTAGTGAATGCTGGGTGAGCCTCGTCGGCAGCTTGTTCGTTTAAAACGATTTCACCGTAACTAGTCACTTCGATATGGCGGATTCTAGTTGATTCATTGGTAAGCGTAATGCGACGAAGTTCAGCATCATCTTCGGTCGCTACGATAATTTCTATGTGAGTTAGGATACCAGCATCGCGTCGCCGAAATTCAGCCTTACTTTCGGTAAAAACAGCTTCATATTCATGCGGTTGGCGCAAAACTGGTTGAAAGCCGCCGGACCAAACGGCACCGCTCCGCAGATCTCGCAGATAAAAAAATTGCCCCCAATCGTCACGTATCGTATCTTCACGCCAACGAGTTACGGAACGGGTTCCGACCCTTGAATAACCGCTTCCGGCTGTTGTGAGCATTGCCGTGTAGTTACCGTTCGAGAGCAGGCAAACCGGCGGCGCAAATTGTTCGGCTGATGTATAGCGCCGCGGCGCTGGAGCAACGGATGCAGGTGAGCGACGACCGGAAGAAACGGCCGCAGCTCGTGGTTTTTTGGCTTCTGCCTGAAGACGAGGAATGCGTTCTTGAAGTAGAAGTTCCGCGGATTCAACCACTGGCGCGTGATGAAAGCGATTGACCATTACCTCATTATTCAAAAGGTTATCAAGTGCGACCAAGGTCATTCCCTGATGATGTGCCATATACGATTCGATCAGAGCATATTTTTGATTTGGAGGCAGACGTTCCTTTGTGTAGTCAACAGCTTCATAAAATCCAAACGGACCGAGCATTCCTTCGTTTTGGAGGCGGCGTAGATTTGTTGCAGCCGCCGATGGTACAAGCGTTAATGCAAGAGCAGTCGCATAGGGCGAAATTACAAGATCTTCGGCCAAACCGCGCTTGAGACCCAAACCGGGCACTCCGAATGGACCATATTGATAATTGAGCTGCAGATCTCGAACATTGTAAGCTGATTCCGACACACCCCACGGGAGTTTATTTTCTTCGCCATATTGAATCTGCCGCGCCACAATAGTCCGATAAGTTTCGGACAAAAGTGTGTTCTTATAATCGCGCATCAAAAGTAACGGCATCAGATATTCGAACATTGTTCCCGACCATGAAACGAGAGCCCGGCTCCCGTTTGTCCTTACTAAGCCGCGACCAAGTCGAAACCAATGTTCCCGCTCTACGTCGCCCGAAGCAATCGCAATAAAACTCGCCAACCGAGCTTCCGAAGCCAGAAGGTCATAAAAGGAATTGTCGCGGACGCCTTCGTCAGGGCGATATCCGATCGTTAATACTTTTCGTTCCTCATCATAGAGAAATCCAAATTCCGTTTCATTAGCCAAACCTCGGCAAAGGCCTGCTATGCTTTCGATTCGCACCCGGAAATTTCTCTGTATTTCTTTTGTTTGAGCGATCGTTTCGGGACCATAATCCACCGGCATCAGCATATCTAAGTCCCGGCTGTAATTGCTCGTAAGACGAAGAAAAGACGTTGTCCAAAATTCTAACTCCGATAGCTGTTCTTCGCCGTTTGCTGATTGCTCGATGATCTTGCGGATACTTTTTCCACTATTCTCCAAAGCGTTAAACAAGGATTTCCATGCCCTAGCCGTTTTTGGTTCGGCATTTCTCAAAACCCTTTCGGCAGTTTCGATCTCTTTGACCAATTGCAGAAAGAGCGGAAATATTCCCGTCAAGGATTCACCTTCTGTTTTCAAAAATGCAAGCGTGTCCTGAAGTCCATTCCGGGTCCGTTGGTCAAACAGAGGAAAATTGGCAAATTCTTGACAGCCCTCAGCAACCGCAATCAGGCTTCCCACCAGATTGCCACTGTCAACGGTTGAAATATATCCCGGCTTTAGCGGTTCGAGTGTCTGGGTGTCATACCAGTTATAGAAATGACCGCGAAAGCGAGGCAATCGCTCCAGCGTAGTACAGGTCAATTCAATACGTTCGATGGTTTCTAGCGTTCCCAAAAAGCCGAAGTCCCTCGCGGCAAGCGTCGAAAGAAGGAGAAGGCCAATATTCGTAGGCGACGTGCGGTGTGCCGTTATGGGAGTCGGTTCTTGTTGAAAATTGTCAGGTGGCAGCCAGTGATCGCTTTCACCGACGAAGGTTTCAAAGAACCTCCATGTTCGCCGCGCGATAAGCCGAAGCCATTCGACATCCTTTTGGTCAAGTTCGCTTGCAGCTTGCCTTTCGACGGCCATCCGGCTTAACCAAAATGCGACGAGCGGCGAGAAGAACCATAGAATCAAAAATGGCGCGGCATAAACCAAGTGATGAGGATAGAGATAAGTTACCACGCCGAAAATAAAGGCCGCCGAGACGGGCGCGAAAAGCATAAAGCGATAATAGCCGTACAAATCCTTTCGATCTGCTTCGTCACTTTGGGCTGCCGTTACCCATTCGAGGAGATTCTTTCCCGAAATGAATTTTCGGTAAAAAACACGCACGATCGCATCTGTCATCGTATAGGCTTCATGGGCAAGAAAGGTAACCCGAAGCAAAAGCTGAATCGCACTCAATTTAATGTCATTTAAGAGATTAATGAATTGCAGCTTTATACTCTGCCGTATGCCGACTGTCGTTTCTACTACAGGCGCGGAGGCAATCTGCAAGTAAAGCGGGGCGGTCAATACAATAAAAGCAAAAAGCGTTGAAATCAAAGGAGAAAGCGGCAGAATGGTCCACGCAAAAACGAGCCATAACAGGATCGAAACGGCAACCAGGCTTCGGCGCAGATTTTCCCGAATTTTCCAACGGGCCAACATTGGAAGACGGTTTCTCACGGTTCGGCCTTCGGCGTCCTGAACAAAAGGGAAAAGCCAACGCATTATCTGCCAATCGCCACGAGTCCAGCGGTGCCGTCTTTGCGAAAAAGAATAATATCCTGACGGATAATCGTCATAAAAGACAATGTCGGAAACGAGTGCGACACGGGCGCATAGTCCTTCAAAAAGGTCATGGCTTAAGAGTTTGTTTTCGGGAATCCGATGGTCCAGGGCGGCTTCGAAAGCGTCAACATCGTACAGACCTTTGCCGACGTAGTTGCCTTCACCGAACAGATCCTGATAAACGTCTGAAACGGCGGTTGTATAAGGATCGAAACCTTTTCCGGCGGAGAATATCCGGGCAAACGGCGAACAAGCCGCACTCGTCAAACTGATTTCTATGCGCGGCTGCAAAATTCCATAGCCTGCTATTAGGCAACCTGCTTTTTCATCGAAAATGGGCCGGTTCAAAGGATGCTCGATCGTCCCGATGAGTTTATGTGCCGCATCTCGTGGTAATTGCGTATCGGCATCGAGCGTTATTACATAGCGGATCGTTTTCAAGAATTCAAAGTCGGGGCTATCGGTCAAATCGAAGCTCGTTTCGGTCGCACCGCGGAGAAGTTGATTAAATTCGTGCAAATTACCACGCTTGCGTTCGCGGCAGATCCAGGCATTTTCGCCATCATTCCATTGACGATGGCGTGAGAAAAACAAAAATCGCCCTTTTTCTATCGAATCATATTTCTTATTCAATTCCGCACAAATTTCCGTAGCTGCCTGTCGCAGTATTTTATCTTCAGGGGTTATCTCGCTTTTTGCATCAGTCAGATCGCCTAGCATCGCAAAATAGACCTGTCCGTCTCGGTTAGCGAGATGATAGATTTCGAGACGTTCAAAAAGCTCCTCTATAGTTGCCTTATTGGTCAGTAAAGTAGGAATGACGACGATCGTTCGCGCCTTTTCAGGTATTCCCTTTCTGAAATCCATTTTAGGAAGCAGACGCGGCTTGAGTAGAACCGTTATGGTCCAGTTGACGATCGTTATGGCCAGTTCGCCTGCGGGTGTAATCGAAAGCAGCAAGACCAGTATGAAAACTAATATGGAATAGCTGGCTGAGTTAACGGCGGCATAGGTGATGCCTACGGCGAACAAACCGGTTAGCACTCCAATTGCCGCTAAATAAACAGGCGTTGGATACAAACGAACGAACCTTCCGGAATATTCGCTGAAACTCAACCAATACGAGAAAGATTTTTCCAGTTCTGACAATCCTTCATCCGTATGCAGAAAGTACCCGACGTGCCTATGCCGGAAGTTTTCAATTTCGGTTTTCCCATTGTCGGTCATCGTTTGTCCGGCAATTTCGACAGCGCGGCGCGCAATGTCAATCTCTCCGGCGCGAGTTTTCTTTGCAATTCGCTCTATCTGATGGCGATATTGATCGCGCGTTGCAAAATCCATTAGCGCATAATCGCCAGCCGGGTCATTTTGCAGAATACGGTCAACGAGACTGGTCTTCTCGAAAAACTCCTGCCAATCGAGCGTCGACAGAAGACGCATACTCGTGATTATGTTGGCGACAGAAATCTGTGCAGTGGCTTGTCGGTTATGTTCAAGATGGGCGAGATGCTCAATCGTCTCCCCCCTGCGGCGCAAGACAGTTTCAATTTTGTCCAGAGCAAAAGTCATCAGACGATTGCCTTCGCGGAGACGGGCGGTGAGCTGTGCAATAAATGTTGCCGACGCTTCCTGTTCAAAATTTCGATTATCAAAAGTAGTTGAGATCAACTGTAGGGACTCTACCGAAAGATCTTCGGATGTGTCTTCCGCCAGGCGGTCGGCAAATTTATCCGCTGTTGCGCGGTCGGAGCGGGCCTTCACGATCTTGTCGGCATAGCGGCGCAGATTTTCAATCAGACCGAGCCGTAAGGTAATCGGGAAGGCCCACAATTCACCCATATTCAATGGCGAAATGCGTTGATAGGACTCAATGAAGGCGTGAAGGCTTCGAGACTCAAAATTATTGTCAGTGTGGGCGATTATCTCGATCGCCAGTTGAAAAATACGTGGGTAATTCTTAAATTCGCCGGTTTCGAGTTTTGGGAGTTCACGGTAAAAGCTGCCAGGTAAATCCTGACGCACCTCGCGAAGTTGTTCTTCAACAATGTGAAAATTATCGACGAACCACTCGGCGGCCGGTGTAACCGAGTCGCCTTTTTCCGCTGCTTCGGTCAGAACTTTGTAGTCCGCGACGAGCTGCGTGTGATTTTCGCCGAGCCGGGCGAGCATATTTCGCCCTGGCCGGATCGTTTTCGAAACTTCGTGTGATACAGCAATTTCCTCAGCCCGTTTTTCGAGCTGTTCGATACTTAATAATTCCCCGCGAATCGGCAGTTCATCGTCAAACTTCGGAATTTGCCGCGCACGACCGTTTGTTTTTGATCTCCGAGAATCAAGCATTACTCAAGCGACTAATTCTGATGTCGAACAATCTCGACGGTGCAGTGGGCTCGGGCAACGATCGCCGTAGCGACGCTGCCAAGCAGAAGATCTTCATAGAAATTTCCCGTATCGTTTGAGCCAATGAAAATACAGTCCGCCCCCCATTCTTCTGCCGCCCTACAGATAAGTTGTTTTGGGTCGCCTTCCTCGACGATTTGACTAACATTAAGATCGGATTGTCTCAAAAGTTCCTTAGCCTCCTCGATAAACGCATTGATCCAGGCATCGGTCTTTTCCGATCCGTCGCTTTTTTGCCGCTTAACACGAGATGGGTCTTTAGCCGTCACCAGCCTCACTTCGCTGCCCATCAGCCACATTCTCCGTCCAATTTCTTCGATCGCGGATTGAGCGGCGCGTGTTCCATCCAACCCGACTAAAATTCTCGTCGGCGCTCCTTTCTTCCATGAATTACCCCGCACGACGCGCACCGAACATCGTGCTTCATTAGCGATTTTTTGCGAAACCGAACCAAGGGAAAATTGTCTGGTGCCGGCATTTCCTTGCGAACCGACAACGATTAGATTTGCGTCCCATTCGTTGGCCTTCCGCAGAATTTCGTATGACGGAGACCCCTGTAAAAAAAGCGTGTCGATGTTCCAATCGGGAAAATATGATGCGAGTCTTTTACTCGCTTTGCCTAGCCGAGGTGATTCGGCTTGGATTATTTGAATTTCGGGTTCTTCCTTAGCCCGTGCGGGTTTTGTCGCACTTGGTTCAGATGAAGTAAACACTTCGTCGACAATTTCATAGCTCGAAGGCGGAGACAGCCATCGTTCCTGCACATTGACAATTAAGGCTTCCGCGTTGCGCGAAAGTCCGGCTCTCGGCAGATCGTTAAGGGCGGCGGCCGCAAAGTCTGAACCGTCGTAGGCTATCAAGATTCTTGTCTTTGCAATCATTATAGACTCCTTGGAAATAGGTCCTATTGCATTTGAAATGCTAACAAAAACCGAAAGTTAATGTTTCTAACGATTAAATCGAATGCAATTGCTATACCCGCGCGTCAGACGTGAACAAGATTCCATCAAAGTGTCAATTCAGTCTGATTTATGAATTGCCGTAGGCTCAAGAAACAGCAGAGTGGGTGGTTTTGCCTAATAGAGTGTGGAAAAACACTTAATTCTTGTTCGTCAGACCCCCGGTTGGCAATGAATTCTTCGGTTCCCTTTTGCGGGGACTCTTTCTGGAACTGCTTGCTAACAAACACCCAATATCTGCTAACAAACAGGCGGGTTAAGCACCCATTAAGGATGGACCTTACCAAACACCCGTAACTACATGAAAACACAAGCCTTTCTATTTTGAACGCGAAAGGAATGATTATTGCCAATATATTTTCCTTTTAAGTCGAAGGATAGGTATTTTAGCGCCTCGAGCCATGGCAGAATGCGTTAAGGCAATTTTCCTAAAGTACTTGCTGCAGCCGGCTTGACTTGTTACCTGCTCATAGGTTGGACAATAACAAGTTGACTGTCTGGAACTCTCGAATTGTTATTTGCTGGAGTTTCTATTTTTCATTTCGGTAAAGGTAACCAGGCTCGAAATTTTGCCTAGTAGATAAAGAGTGGCGAAAAACAAAATCTTGGTCGTAGATGACGAGCAGAATAATCGTTGGTCGCTAGGCGAAGCTTTGCGTGGTTGGGGTTATGAAGTTGCGGAAGCATCTACGGTTGCCGAGGCCCTTTCCGCCTACGACCGGAATCAGCCCTCAGCTGTTCTTCTTGATATCAATTTGCCCGACGGGTCCGGTCTTGACGTTCTAGGCGAAATAAGGCGAAAGTCTCCTAATACGATTGTGATCATGATAACGGGCCGCGTTTTGGCTGATGAAGCGATCACGGCCTTACGTAACGGAGCTTATGATTTTATAGGCAAGCCGGTTGATTTAGACGAACTGGAAATAACCATTCGCAACGGTCTGGAAACCCGATCTTTGAGGCAAGAAATCACTCAGGTTAGAAGCGAGCGGGCGAGTCGTTTCAATTTCGAACAAATTATCGGCGAATCCGACGCCATCCGGGAAATTCTGGATCTTGCCCGCAAAGTGGCGGAGAGCGACGTCGCATCCGTGTTGCTCCAAGGCGAATCAGGGACCGGTAAAGACCTTCTGGCAAAAGCAATTCATTACGGATCAGGTCGCGCCGCCGCCCCGTTTGTGGCAATCAACTGTGCCGCGATCCCGGCTCAATTGATTGAATCCGAACTTTTCGGTTACGAAAAGGGCGCGTTCACAGACGCGAAACAGCGCAAGCAAGGACTTTTTGAGCAAGCCGAAGGCGGCACGCTCTTTCTCGATGAAATCGGCGAAGTTGAAATCGCATTGCAGGCAAAACTGCTTCGCGTTTTAGAAGAAGGCGTATTTCGGCGCGTCGGGGGCTTGAAGGATATTCCGCTTGATGTGCGCGTGATAGCGGCGTCGAACCGTGATTTGCGAACCGAAAGCGAAGCGGGGCGGTTCCGGCTTGATTTGTATTACCGCTTGTCGGTGATTCAGCTTGACCTTCCGCCACTTAGGGAAAGAGGCAACGATGTTTTGCTCCTCGCCGAGCATTTCGTTAAATACTTGAAGGAGCGTTTGCGACGAATGATTGACGGGTTCACCCCGGAAGTGGCGGAGATTTTGCTCCGATATGAATGGCGCGGCAACGTCCGCGAGCTTCGCAATGTCATCGAACGAGCAATGATATTGGAGGACGGTGGCAAAATAACCACTAAATACTTGCCGCCCAATTTGACGGAAACAGAGATCCAGGCATTTGGGCCAGGCTCCTCTGAACTGAAGATCAAAGATGGTGTTTTGCATTTGCCATTGCAGGACTTATCGCTCAAAAGCCTCGAGGATTCGCTAGTGCAATGGGCATTGACGAAAAGCGGCGGCAACAAATCGCAAGCAGCCCGATCTTTGGGAATAACCCGTGATCAAATGGTTTACCGCTTGAAGGCGATAGGCGACACACAGAAAAGTAGTGAGTAAGAGTTCCGAAACAACAACGCTCAATGATTATGGACTGCCAGACGACGAATGGCGGCGCATCCTTAAAGAATTAGCGGATTTAAAGTTTGCACTCGACGAATCAGCGATCGTAGCTATAACCGACCAGACCGGCAAAATCACTTACGTTAACGATAAATTCTGCGAAATCTCAAAATACAGCCAACAAGAGCTTATCGGGCAGGACCACCGAATCATCAGTTCCGCTTATCACCCGAAGGAATTCATACGGGAGCTTTGGACGACGATTGCAAATGGCAAAACGTGGCACGGAGAGTTAAAGAATCGCGCCAAAGACGGAACGTACTATTGGGTGGACACGACGATTGTCCCGTTCCTTGACGGGCGCAAGAAGCCTTACCAATACGTGGCCATCCGCTACGACATCAGCGATCGCAAATTGGGCGAAGAAAAAATCCGGGAGCAAGCCGCGCTTCTCGACATTGCCCAGGACGCTACTTTTGTCCGCCGGGATTCCGGCGAAATTACTTACTGGAACAAAAGTGCGGAAATCCTCTACGGCTGGTTAGCGGGCGACGTTATTGGCAAAAACATCGACGAGCAGTTGTTTGGCGAATCCGTGAAACTCGACGAAATTTTGGGAGTCGCACTAGAAAAAAAAGCGTGGCGTGGCGAAATACGGCAATTCACGAAAGATGGCAAGATCCTTCTCGTCGAAAGTAAGTGGACGCCGGGCCACTTTGATCTTGGTAAGGCCCATTCATTTCTAGTTACTAACACCGATATTACCGAAAAGAAACAGCTTGAGGCACAATTCTTAAGAGCTCAACGGATGGAATCAATCGGGGCTTTGGCGGCCGGCATCGCCCACGATCTCAACAACGTCCTTTCGCCGATGCTCATGTCTGTACAGTTCCTAAAGCGCAAACATTCAGATGAAGAAAGCCAAAAATGGCTGGGCGCCTTACGCGAGAATGCCGAGCGTGGTGCGAGTCTGATCAAACAACTGCTTACATTTGCGAGAGGCACGGAGAGTGACAAACTGCCGCTTCAACCGCACCATCTTATCAAAGAAGTAATCAGGATATTGCGCGAGACATTACCAAAATCAATCAACATCAGATTTTTTATTCCCGACAGTTTGTGGACGATCGCAGCCGATCCGACGCAAATGCATCAGGTTTTGATGAACCTTTCGGTCAACGCGAGAGACGCGATGCGGCAAGGCGGAACGCTCACGCTAGAAGCTGAAAATGTTGCTCTTGACGCAAACTACGTGTCAACGCATCATGATGCTCGAACCGGTCAATTCGTTGTGATAACCATTGGAGACACGGGCGAAGGCATAGTACCGGAAAATCTGGACAAGATCTTTGATCCTTTTTTTACTACCAAAGGAATCGGAAAAGGTACTGGTTTAGGCCTTTCAACGGTCGCTGGAATCATTAAAGGTCATGCCGGATTTATCGACGTTTACAGCGAGCCGGGGAAAGGGTCGCGCTTTGATGTTTATTTCCCCGCAATCGCAGCAATAGAAACGCAAGACACCGAAATTGTTAATGCTGAAATTCCAAAAGGCAGCGGCGAATATATTCTGGTAGTGGATGACGAAGAATTGATCAGGGATGTTTCACGAATCACGCTCGAACAATTTAACTACAGCGTACTGACCGCCGCGAACGGTGCGGAAGCGCTCGACATTTATCACACCCGGCAAAATGAGATCGCCGTCGTCATTACTGATAGCCTGATGCCCGTTATGGACGGAGAAGCACTTATCAGCGCTCTTTCGAAAATTAATCCTCAGATAAAAATCGTACACACGAGCGGTTTGCTGGAGATAAACAAACCGGATCTACCTCGTCCCTATGCGGTCGAGACATATCTCTCAAAACCTTTCAGCGCCGAAAAACTGCTTGAAACGGTTGCGAGGGTTCTTGGTAAGATCTGATATTCGCTTATTTTGTGATCTTGGAAACTCCACATCCCGTTCGGTCATTATATGGCACGAGCTTTGCAGTAAGCAGACTAGGGAGAGATGACAAATGTATGACCTAAATGAAACATAATATTAATCCGGTAAATTCGATGACGGCGCAAATCCTTGCAGATTACAGCGGCGTTACCGTAGAAATCGTCAGGTATTACACCCGGCGCGGTTTGCTCAAGCCGGTGCGTAACCGCCGAAATAACTACAATTCATATCCGGAGTCGAATGCGGCCCGCCTTAGGTTCATTCGCCGGGCGAAAAACCTGGGTTACAAGCTTAGCGAAATTGCCGAGATTTTCGAGCAAAGCGATCGCGGTGATTCCCCGTGCCCACTAGCGCGTGAGATTATCGAGCGTCGTATCGTCGACAACCGAAAAAAAGTTGATGAAATGTTGCAATTACAATCGAGGATCGAAGCGGCCTCGGCACACTGGGCAACGCTTCCGGACAAAGTCCCAGACGGAAACACGGTTTGTCATCTGATCGAATCAACGGGCGAAATTTGAATTGTCGGCCGGGTTCACCGCTTGGCGGCAAATTGGGCAAACGAGTCTGTCCTGATCTGTTGAAACCAAATTACCTGTTGATTATTGTCCTGAGAATTTATGTACCCAGAACTTTTTCGTATTGGCAATTTTCCGATAGGCACCTACGGTGTCCTGCTAGTTATTGGTTTGCTTCTTGGTCTATTTGTCTCGTCACGGCGAGCGGCCCGCGATGGAATCTTAGGCGGGCGAATCTACGATCTAGGCGTATGGACGATTGTCGGCGGGCTGGTTGGCGCGAAAATCCTAATGCTATTGACCGAAGATAATGTGCAGATTTTTTCGCTTGATTTTTTGCGTTCCGGCGGTGTCTATTATGGCGGTCTATTGGGCGGATTCGCCGCACTCGTTTTATTGGTCCGCTGGTATCAACTTCCCTTCTTGAAGGTCGCCGACGCGTTCGCTCCGGGCGTTGCTCTTGGGCAGGCAATCGGACGATTAGGTTGCTTTGCCGCCGGCGATGATTGGGGAAAACCGACAAACCTTCCGTGGGGCGTACATTTTACGGAGCTAGCACACCAAAATCAAGGCGTTCCAATTTACAACCCAGACGGTTCCAATTTGTATTTGCATCCGACACAGTTATACGAATCGTTTGCGATGTTTGTCGTTTTCGGCTTGCTGATTTACCTCCACCGGCGCAAAGCATTCGACGGACAGATTCTCGCGACCTATACGGTCATATACGCGATCGTGCGCTTTTCGATTGAATTTTTTCGAGACGACCCGCGTGGCGACCTTTTCGGACTGACGACTTTGACTGGTTTTTCTACTTCTCAGTTGATCAGCTCACTGGTAGCTGTTAGCGCAGTAGTATTTGTGATTATACGTTTTGGAAAAAGAAAGTTTTTAGCGACGCGAGACAATACCGTTTGATACCTCTTCGGGTTGCGTCTTTTCCCCGACTCGCTCGGTCATTTCACCTACAATACTCACTCCTACTTCTCAAGAATCGCCTAGACAAGCCGGTCTAAGGGCGGCACGGCGGTTGCATGCCATCAATACTAAACAGCGGGTGGAAAAGAGAATACTCGCACGTGAGGCGTTTTTTCATCGTAATATCGGATCACGCCTGTTACCAGTATGAATGGAGGTTAACCTATGCAATGCGGAATGATTGGATTGGGACAAATGGGCGGCAATATGGCGCGCCGGCTGCTACGCGGCGGGCACGATGTTGTTGTCAGCAACCGAAGCCACGAACCTGTTGAAGAACTTAAAGCGGAAGGTGCGGTGGGAGCCTCCTCTGTTAAAGATCTGGTTGAAAAACTAGAAACCCCGCGCGCAGTTTGGGTCTCGCTGCCATCGGGCGAGGTGACGGAGAACACCCTAAATCAGCTCAAGTCGCTCCTGACGCACGGTGACGTGATCGTGGACTCAGGAAACTCCTTTTACAAGGACACGCTCCGGCGAGGTGTGCAGCTCAAAGAAAGTGGACTCGATCTGCTGGACCAGGGAACGAGCAGCGGCATTTGGGGGCTAGACAACGGCTTCTGTCTGATGATCGGCGGAGAGCGAGCAAGTTTCGAGTATTTGGAACCTGCCTTCAAAACTCTTGCACCTCTGGAGGGCTATCTTTACACCGGTTCGAGCGGCTCAGGGCACTTCGTGAAAATGGTTCACAACGGTATTGAATACGGGATGCTTGAGGCATACGGCGAAGGCTTTGAGATTCTCAAGTCGTCCAATTTCGAGTCGCTCGATCTGCCGGCGATCGCGCATTTGTGGAATCAGGGCAGCGTCGTCAGATCGTGGCTGCTCGAATTGGCGGAAAGCGCGTTCCGTAAAGATCCGGCTCTTGCGTCAATTCGGGGCTATGTGGAGGATTCCGGTGAAGGCCGATGGACGGTACTCGAATCACTTGAGAGAAATGTTCCCGCTCCAGTTCTGGCTCTCTCGCTTATGATGCGGTTTCGTTCGCGGCAGGATGAGAGTTTCAGCGCCAAGGTTATCGCCGCCTTACGCAATGAATTCGGGGGCCACGCGGTGAGGCTGGCCGAATAAAATACGCGATTCACGAGTCGAGAAGGCTCAAGGTCGGAAAACAATTTTCGTTTAGACAGTTAGTAAATAAGGAGAAAAAAATGAGTTGTTGTAGTGATGTAATGGAACCAATCGAAGCGGCTTCGTGCTGCACGCCGAAGAATTCGGCGGCTGACGCCGCCCAGGCAATGAAACATTCAGGTTGCGGGTGCTCACCTGTAGTCGAGGATAAGGAAAGTCTCAATCTTGTCGGTGTCGTCACCGAGCGCGATATTACCCACAGTGTGGCGGCAGGAGACCGCCTTGCTTCCGAGGTGCGCGTTGAAGAGATCATGCAACCCGTGTCTTCGTGTTGCGGGGCGGATGAGCCAGTTGAAGAGGCGCGCCGAAAGCTTAATGAGCATCGTGCTACCAGCTTACCAGTGGTGGACAAGGCGGGCAGTTGTTGCGGCACCGTCAGTGCCCATGGCTTGGACATGAAGTAGAGCCCCGGGTGCCAACATTTGAGAATGCGAGGGGCCATTTTGCGAAACTGTCCCCGCCACCGAGCAATAGGCAGTGGCGGTGATGTTATGTCTTTTTCGACGCGTAAATTGGTCCTTTTGAGCACGGTTATTATGTGCGCAAAATCCCGCCAACCCTAAGTTTGGGACGGCGGGCAATTACAAAAGGAGAACAATAACAATGTTACAGATTATTAGTGATTTAGACGGCCGCAAGATTCACGCTGCCGATGGCGAGATCGGGAGCGTAGAGCAGTTTTTTTTCGATGACGAGACCTGGACAGTCAGATATCTCGTCGTTGATACCGGCAACTGGCTTCCAGGAAAAGAAGTATTGATATCGCCGATCGCGGTTGGTGAGATAGACTCCGTAGCACGCGAGTTTATTGTGTCACTGACGAAGGAGCAGGTCGAAAATAGCCCGGGTATAGAAACAGATAAGTCGGTTTCACGACAGCACGAAGCTGAGTACAACAGTTACTATGGCTACACGGACTATTGGGGTGGCGGCGGTCTATGGGGCTTGGGGGCATACCCGTCTGGCCTTTACACGATGGGCTATCCTGATCGACTCGGAGTGGCGACGGGCTACGCGGCTACACCCGCGCTGGGGCCGGAGAAAGCAAAACCGGAGGAAGAAGGTGATCCACATTTGCGCTCCACAAAGGCAGTGACCGGGTCCAACATAGAGGCTAAGGATGGCGGGATCGGCCATGTCGAAGACTTTATCATTGATGACAAAACATGGGCGATCCGGTTCCTGGTTGTTGACACCGTTAACTGGTGGCCGGGCAAAAAGGTGATCGTGGCCCCGCAGTGGATCGAAAGCGTCAGTTGGGATCAATCAAAAGTTTTTGTGAACCTGACGAAGGAAAGTATTAAGAACGCGCCGGAGTATTTCCCTAGTGCGATAGTCAATCAAGCCTACGAGGAGAGCCTATACAATCACTACGGCATGTCAAAATACGGCTACTGAGGGAATGCGAATACCGATTTCTTTATATAGGATCCTGCGGACATGCGTCGGGGTTGGTGAACGGGAAATAGGAGGCGGATGATGCTTATCGGACTTGCAGCAGATCATGCGGGATTTGCCTTGAAGGAACTACTGGCCAAAGCACTGCGTGAGTCCGGACACGAAGTCGTGGATTTCGGCTCGTCCGATCTAGCTCCGGAGGACGATTATCCCGATTACGTCGTGCCCCTGGCCAGGAATGTTGCCGATGGTACGGTTGAACGCGGGTTGGCGATCTGCGGAAGTGGGGTTGGGGCATCTATCGCCGCCAACAAGGTGAAAGGAGTGCGGGCAGGACTGGTTCACGAAATCTTTTCCGCTCACCAGGGTGTCGAAGACGATGACATGAACGTGATCTGTTTTGGCGGCAGCGTACTAGGTTTTGCGCTCGCCATGGAATTAGCTGAAGCTTTCCTGGCTGCCCGTTTCAAAAACGAAGAGCGCCATCAGCGACGGCTGAGAAAGGTGGCTGCCCTGGAAGGTTGAGTTATCAAGATGGATCGCGAATTTAAAGTTGCAGGTAACGGGATCTCCGCAAAAACTGACTCCGGTACGACAAAGACCGTCAATAAGGGCTATTATGACCGACCAGATCCGAAGAATTCTCGAATGTTACCGGGGTGAAAATACCGGTGTATTGACAAATCTATCCCGGATACTCAATCATGGCCGACTCGCAGGCACTGGCCGTATGATTATACTGCCAGTCGACCAAGGGTTCGAGCATGGCCCCGCACGAAGTTTCGCTCCAAATCCGCCCTCATACGATCCAGCTTACCATTTCCAACTTGCGATAGACGCGGGCCTGAACGCGCATGCGGCATTGCTCGGATCTCTCGAAGCGGTCGCTGCGGAGTTCGCGGGCGAAATTCCACTGATTCTCAAACTTAACAGTCACGATCTTTTGCATCCGGAGGAGGACCCGCTAGGTGCTCAAACGGCGTCCGTCGCCGATGCTCTCCGGCTTGGTTGCGTGGCAATCGGTTACACAATTTACCCGGGCACAGCGGAGAGGCGAATCCAATATGAGCAATTACGAGAACTGTCCGAGGAAGCAAAGGCGGCCGGACTTGTCGTGGTCGTCTGGGCTTATCCTCGCGGTGGAGGATTGAGCAAAGAGGGTGAAACGGCTCTTGATGTGACCGCCTACGCTGCCCAAATTGCGGCCCAACTTGGCGCACATATTATCAAAGTAAAATTACCCAGCGCGCACCTTGAACTTAAGGAAGCCAGAAAGGTTTACGAAGAACAGCATATACCGCGCGAAACGCTGACAGAACGGGTGCGGCATGTGGTGCAAAGCGCGTTCAACGGACGGCGAATCGTGATCTTCTCCGGTGGGGCCAGGATAGATGATGCGGCACTCCTGGATGAGGCCCGCTCGATCCACGCCGGCGGTGGTTTCGGATCGATCATAGGCCGCAATTCGTTCCAACGGGATCGACCGGCGGCTCTGAACATACTGGATCAGATAATCCGCATTTACAAAGGGGATACGCCGTGAGATTGGATGAAGACAAGCTGCCGTAATGGAAACAGAAGCAACCGTAATCTTGCTTTTCATAGTGGCCACCACTCTGGTGATCGCGGTTCGGCGGCTGGCCGTTCCGTACACGGTGGCACCGCTCTTCGCCGGACTCGCATTGCAGCTGTTTAATGGTTTTGAAGCGCCTCATCTGACCAAAACCCTGCTTTTCAGCCTCTTTCTGCCGGGTTTGCCATCAAGGCCGTATTTCACATTGAGTTTGAACAATTCAGGCGAAATCGCCTCGCCATTTCTTGGCTTGCAATACCTGGCATAATGGCACCAATCGGGAGGCAGTATTCCTGCCTAAACGTGAAATATGAGAACGTGAGGAGGGAAACATGATAATCAGCCCTTTTGCGGGAAAGCCCCCAGTACCCGCCATGCTGGTCAATGTACCTAAATTGATCACCGCTTATTATACCGAAGTTCCCGATCCCCACATGCCTGAGCAACGGGTGTCGTTCGGCACGTCCGGGCACCGGGGTTCCGCCTTCGACAGGGCATTTAACGAGAGGCACATCCTGGCTATCAGTCAGGCTATTTGCTTGTATCGAAAGCAGCAAAAGATCGACGGCCCGTTGTTTCTCGGCATGGATACCCATGCCCTCTCCGTTCCCGCTCTCGCGAGCGCTCTGGAAGTTCTTGCAGCCAACGGAGTGGAAGTTATGCTGGCGGAGGGTGATGAGTATACGCCGACCCCTGCGATCTCCCATGCGATCCTGACATATAACAAGGACCGGAATACAGGCCTCGCGGATGGCATTGTAATAACGCCTTCTCATAATCCGCCCCATGACGGAGGCTTCAAATACAACCCTCCTCATGGCGGTCCGGCGGACGGCGGCGTTACGAATTGGATCGAAGCGAAGGCCAACGAATTTTTGGAGAATGATCTTCGCGGATTGAAAAGGATTTCTTTCGCGAAAGCAGTTCGTTCCTCGACGACGCATCGGCATGACTATATAGGTGCCTACACGAACGATCTCAATGCAGTATTGGACATGGAGGCCATTCGCGGAGCCGATATTAGTCTTGGTGTGGATCCGCTTGGGGGCGCCGGAGTCCACTATTGGAGCCGGATTGCGGAGCGTTATAAGTTGAATCTCACCGTTGTGAGTGAGATCGTCGATCCGACTTTCCGCTTCATGACGGTTGATTGGGACGGCCAGATCCGCATGGACCCGTCATCGTCCTACACAATGACCAAGTTGATCGGGATGAAGGATCGTTTTGATATTGCTTTTGCGTGTGACACAGACCATGACCGGCACGGGATCGTTACCAAAAGCATGGGGCTGCTTCCGCCTAATCACTATCTTTCCGCCGCCGTCTATTACCTCTTTCGGCACCGCCCAAAATGGCACGCAGAAGCGCTGGTTGGCAAGACGGTGGTGAGCAGCCGGATGATAGATCATGTTGCAGAGAAACTTGGCCGGAAGCTATACGAGGTTCCGGTCGGTTTCAAATGGTTCGTTGACGGTTTGCTCGACGGCTCTCTTGCCTTTTGTGGCGAGGAAAGCGCGGGCGCCTCCATTCTCCGCCTAGATGGCAGCGTTTGGACGACGGATAAAGACGGCATTGTTATGGGTCTGCTCGCGGCGGAGATGACTTCAAAGAGCGGACGCGATCCGGGAGAAGTCTATGTAGAACTGACAAGTGATCTAGGCGATCCGGTTTACGAACGCATTGACGCACCCGCGACCCCATCGCAAAAAGCGATTCTGCAACGACTCTCGCCGGATCAAGTCAAAAGTTCAGAATTGGCCGGAGAAAGAATCATAGAGAGACGAACAACCGCACCTGGCAACGGAGCGGCGTTAGGAGGACTGAAAGTTACTACTGAGAACGGCTGGTTTGCGGCGCGTCCGTCCGGAACGGAGGACGTTTACAAGATTTATGCCGAGAGTTTCCTTAATACTGCTCACCTGCGGCGGATCCAAGCCGAGGCTCAGACACTCGTCGACGACATTCTCACCGGGCAACGACCAAGAACAAAAGGAGGCCCGAAAGAGATTGCACCAACGGCTGACCCCAAGCCTACCAAGCTCTCGACCGTTAGAGGGGGTAACTAGAGATGCCGTCAAATTCTGTAACATTCCTCTTTGACGTGGACAACACGCTGTTGGACAACGATCGGGTCACAAGCGATCTACGCCGCCATCTGAGGAAAGAGGTTGGGCCGGAACATAGTCGGCATTACTGGGAGATTTTCGAGCGGCTGCGGGCGGAACTCGGCTACGCGGATTATCTAGGTGCGTTGCAACGCTATCGGATCGAACATTCGAGCAATCCCAATCTACTTGCAGTTTCTTACTTCTTACTAAATTACCCGTTCGCTGACCGCCTTTATCCGACTTCGCGCGATGTGATCGAACACTACCGTCAGTGGGGCCAGGTCGTCATCCTCTCGGACGGCGACGCCGTTTTCCAGCCGCTCAAGATCCAACGCTCGGGGATCTTCGACGCGGTTGAGGGCAACGTCCTTATTTACATTCATAAAGAGCTTGAGCTCGGTGATGTCGCTCGTCGGTATCCGGCGGAGCATTATGTCATGGTCGATGATAAGCTGCGTCTCCTTGCGGACTTCAAGAAGGCGTGGGGAAAGAGAGTGACCACGGTCTTTCCACGGCAGGGGCACTATGCTAACGACCCCGCAATTCTGACGAAGTACCAGCCTGCCGACATTGGCATCGATCACATTGGTGACCTCTTAAAATACGAGTTGGGTTCATTAGTTGAAGCCGGATTTGGCGGCAAGTGACACTTCAAACCGGTCGTTGCGGAATAATGCCAAGCATAACTTAATTGTCAAACAAGGGAAATTTATGAAAATTTTAATTGCAACGGACGGATCGGCTTTCAGTAGGGCGGCGATAGACGCTTGCCGAAACATTATCGCTGACCCTAAACACACCAGTATTAAATTGATTTCGGTAACTGAAGATCCGTCACCTATCGGCCCGGACCCGTTCACGACGTCGCCAGAATACCCGAACGAGATGGAGCAAGCATTGAACCAACAGGCAAAGAAGATCCTGCAGCAAGCTAAATCACAAATCAAAACGACATTTTCACAGTCCATTTCTGATTTGACGACGGAACTTGCAATGGGTTCACCGGCGCGTGTCATTGTCAACAGGGCGCGGGAATGGGCGGCTGATCTAATTGTGGTTGGCTCGCACGGCGCGGGCTTTTGGTCGCGCATGTTGCTCGGTTCCGTTTCAAATTCGGTTGTGCATCATGCCCCTTGTTCGGTTTTGGTCGCGCGAGCAGAAACGGATCCTTATGACCCGGCTTAATGAGTCGTGATCATAAATGAGGAATTAACGCTTCCGGCATTAGCCTCTCAACACTTCAGAGACGCCCGACATCGGATTCGACTTGTGCCGCTCCTCCCGTTGCGGCTTCGTCTACTCAAACGAGTCTAGTAACCACGAGTAAAGCTGTCGATTTGAGTCACTCGGGTTCGTTTCCCGACCGAATTTTCCATTGCTTTCGTCAGTTTTTCTCTTCCAGACCGAATAATATCCCGGCGCGCGCTTTCCTATATCGAAATCAATTGAGAGGAAATTTCCTGGACGTTTGTTGAATCGCTATTCTTGCTCAATTTTTCACTCGAAACGATTCATGAAAGTTAAGTTATATGACACATTACACGGGTGAAAATCCTCAACCGTCATTCTGCCGGCACTGCTCTTTGGGCAACAAAACAGGGCCTTTTCAGCTTGGCACGTTCATTGCATCTTTCTTCTGTGGCTGACTGCCGAAATGATGAGAGATTTTTGTTCGTTAGCAGTGGCGGCAAGGAAATAGTTTTTCCGGTTTCGGCGGATAAAAGTAAATCGAAAGGAACGTATCAAATGTGTTTTTCAGCACCAGCCAGTTTCATTGCTGGCACCGCTCTATCCGTGATCGGTGTCGCGGCGCTTAGGAAAACGAGAGCGAAATCGGAGATACCGTTCGCGATGATACCGTTTCTGTTTGGAATCCAACAGTTGACCGAGGGCGTAATTTGGCTGACGTTCAGCTATGACGCACCGCTACTGAGGCAGACCATGACGTATGTATATTCGGGTTTCTCTCATGTTTTATGGCCGATTTACGTGCCGTTCGCCATGGGAATAATGGAAGCCGTGCCTTGGCGTAAAAAGGCAATCTTCGCGTTCTTGGTCCCGGGTGTTGCGGTGGGTTTATATCTTCTTTATTACATTGTGGCAACTCCGATGGTCGCAAAAGTTGTTGGCAAGCACATCGTTTACGATTCGCCGCACTTCTATATACTTCCGGTAATGATTTTCTACCTTGCCGCAACGTGTGTTAGCTGCTTCTTTTCGAGTCACGGGTTCGTGAAACTGTTTGGCGGTTTGATGTTGTTGTCATTCATCGCGGCATACATCATTCACGTTTGGGCGTTGGTCTCGATTTGGTGCTTCTTCGCGGCGATCTTGAGTCTTCTTATCTATCTTCACCTTAGATTTAGAGATTTAGGAGGGTTCCCAAGGAATGAAGTGGTTTCAGCGTAACAGGTGTCTGCTGAGGTGAATTTCAAACCGTTCTAAGAGAATCAAGATGAAGAAAACGGTTAAAGAACAATTGGAAAATGAGCCGTCCCGGAAGGGATCGGAAACCATATTATGAAAGAAACTACAGTGCAAATAGACGGGATGATGTCCATCTTTGACGGCTCAGGCATCGAGAAGCAAATCAAGCACCGTGAAGGTGTGGTGAAGGTGGATGTCAACTTCCTGAGCAGCACAGCGACTGTCGTGTATGACGAGAAACTCGTCGCGCCGGATGACCTCAAGAGATTTGTCGCCGATTGCGGTTATCACTGTCGCGGCGAAGTCGTGCCGGCGCATGTCTGCAAGCCGAGCAAACGGAATGGAAATCCGCCATTCCCTGCGAAAGCCGAAAATAACCCCGTGCCGTCCTCTTCGACAGTCAAACCTGTCGTAGAGAAATTCAGATCAGAAACGCCCCAATCTATACCGATTGTTCAGCCGTCGGAGGAGAAGGAAACCAAGCCGACCATTCCCGCGAAGGCGAAAAATCACGCCGGTCACAAGATGAATGAAATGTCAGAGGACAAAGCGGCGATGGCTCAGGAGATGGGACACGGGACGGGCGAGTCAATGGAAGCGATGGTGATCGGGATGCGTAATCGCTTCTATTTCGCACTCTTCTTTACCGTTTTCATCTTTCTTTACTCGCCAATGTTCGTGACACTAACGGGATTTGAACTGCCCTTGCCGTTCGGCATCTCAACGGATTTGATGGGGTTTATTCTTGCCACGCCCGTTGTTCTTTACGGCGGCTGGATTTTCTACGTCGGAGCATATCGCGCTCTCAAGAACGGTATTGCAAACATGGCAGTACTGGTTTCACTGTCGGTTTTGGCCGGCTATTCTTTCAGCGTAGGCGCGACGTTCTTTTTTAAGGCAGAGGTCTTCTACGAAGCCATCGCCGTGCTGCTTGTTTTTATCCTGCTCGGTCATTGGCTGGAGATGCGCGCCCGCTCGGGCGCGTCAAAAGCGGTGCAGGCGTTACTGAATCTCGCGCCGCCGAAGGCTACTGTGATCCGCAACGATCAGCCAGTTGAAGTTCCTACTTCCGAGGTCTTGATAGACGATATTGTGATGATTCGTCCCGGCGACAAAATTCCAGTGGACGGCATCGTAACCGACGGCGCGTCCGCCGTTGACGAGTCAATGATTACGGGCGAAAGTATGCCCGTCGCCAAACAGGCCGGCGATGAAGTGATCGGCGCGACTATAAACAAAACCGGCACGTTCCGCTTCAAGGCGACAAAGATCGGAGCGGATACCGCGCTCGCTCAGATCGTCAAACTCGTGCAAGCCGCGCAGAATTCCAAAGCGCCGTCACAACGACTCGCCGACACCGCCGCCCAGGTTTTGACTATCTCCGCCGTAGTCATCAGCATTGCAACTTTCGTTGGCTGGTTTTGGCTCGTCGGTGCAACGCTGGTTTTTGCGATGCTGCTGGCAATCACGGTCGTCGTTATAGCCTGTCCCGACGCGCTTGGTCTAGCCACGCCGATGGCGATTATGGTGGCGAGCGGCAAGGGCGCACAAAACGGCGTTCTCTTTAAGGACGCGACTTCGCTCGAAGATACGGGCAGACTTCAGGCAATCATCTTCGACAAAACCGGCACGCTCACCGTCGGGCAGCCTCAAGTAGTGGAAATCGTCGCCGACGGAAAAACTATTACTGATAAAGAGCTGCTCCGGCTCGTCGCCTCGCTCGAACAATCGAGCGAGCATCCGCTGGCGCAAGCAGTCATTGAGAAAGCGAAGGCTGACGATATGACACTCAGCGCGGCATCGAATTTTGATTCAATTCCGGGGCAAGGAGCGCGAGCAACAGTTGACGGACGAACAGTTCTTGCGGGCAATCGCAAACTGATGGATGAGAACAAGATTGCTCTTGATACGCTCAACGAACGGGCAAAAACACTTGAGGAAAAAGGAAATACGGTTATCTATTCCGCCATTGATGGTTTGGCGGGCGGACTGATCGCCATAGCCGACGCTATTCGCCCGAACGCGAAACAGGCGATTGAGCAATTGACTAAACTAGGCATCGAGGTAGCGATGTTGACGGGTGACAATCAAGGCACTGCAAACCTCGTTTCTAAAGAGCTCGGCATTAAGACGGTCTTCGCCGAGGTCCAACCCGGACAAAAAGCCGAAAAAGTTAAAGAGATGCAGGCGAAAGGCATGCGTGTCGGGATGGTTGGCGATGGCATTAATGACGCGCCCGCGCTCGCCCAAGCCGATGTCGGCATCGCCATCGGCGCGGGAGCGGATGTGGCGATGGAAGCGGCGGACGTTGTGCTAATGAAAAGCGATCCGTTCGATGTCATTGGAGCCGTGATCCTGAGCCGGGCGACGCGGCGCAAAATGCGCCAAAACCTGTGGTGGGCGGCCGGATACAATGTCATCGCCTTTCCGCTCGCCGCAGGTCTGCTTTATCCCTCGATCGGTTTGCTCTTGACCCCCGAGATCGCCGCCTTTTCCATGTCCGGCTCGACGCTGGTGGTAGTCGCCAATGCTCTGTTGTTAAAGAAGGTCAAGATGAAAGAGACCGCGACCCTGGCAAAGAAAAATGGTCGGTACTGATGATTTCCTGAGAACCCGGGTCCAGTGAGGATTTACTTATGCTTATTAAAGAAATGAAAGCCGAAGAGTGTATTGATGTACTAACTGAAAAACGGATCGGCAGACTCGCCTGCGTCCATGAAAACCAACCTTATATTGTTCCGTTTCATTTTGCTTTTGACGGCGGCAAGTACTTTTACGCCTTTGCGACGCCGGGGCAAAAGATCGAGTGGATGCGGTCGAATCCGCTGGTTTGTGTCGAGGTGGACGACATGAAAAATCAATTTGAATGGACCAGCCTGATTGCCTTCGGGCGCTATGAAGAATTGCCGGACACGCCGGAATTTGAAGCTGAGCGAACCCGAGCATATGAAACGCTTTCCCGGCACCCGATGTGGTGGCAACCGGTGTATGTTGCCAGAGATTACCGTGCTCCGGCGACGGAGTTTAAGCCGATCTATCTCCGTATTCTCGTTGAAAAAATAACGGGACGCCGGGGTGTTCCGGATAAACCGTTACTTGAGATGAATGTAGGGGAAATTACCGCGAACAAGACCCAAAATCGGTTTTTCAGTTTTTGGAGATCTCATAAACCGGACAGATCGAGTGTCGACGAGCAAAAGCACTTAATACGATGAGCAACCCTACTGTGAGAGCCACTAAAGGAGCTTGACCATGAACGAACATATTGAACATACCGGAGCTTGGGCCATTGCCCTGATCGTGATCGTGGTGGTCTCGTGGCTCTTGTACCGGTATCTCGCGCCTAAGACGTGGCGGGAGTGGGCGAGTGCAGGCGTCATCCAGGCCTTTATTATTGCCCTGTATGCCGAGATGTACGGCTTTCCGCTCACTATCTACTTACTCGTCCGTTTCTTTGGCCTCGATCAGACTTACCTGAATGCTAACCTCTGGTCCACGCTCCTGGGTTACGGGGAGGCCGGCATGATGATCTCGATGATTATCGGCTACACGCTGCTGTTTGTAGGCATTGGAATATTTATGGAGGGATGGCGCGAGCTTCACCGCGCCCGACAGGAGAATCGGCTCGTCACAGATCGCCTTTACGGGTTGGTGCGGCATCCCCAATACACCGGACTTTTCATCGCGATCTTCGGCGAAGGTATTGTTCATTGGCCTACCATTTTTTCCGTAGCTCTTTTCCCCGTTATTGTTCTCGCCTACTTCCTTCTGGCGCGAAATGAGGAACGAAAAGTTGAGGAACAATTCGGTGATGAATACCGCGCTTACCGAAAGCGTGTACCCATGTTCTTCCCTCGCTGGGGTCAATGGCGCAATCTGGCGACGACGCGAGGTGAGAATCCTGCTTAGGGTCTTACAGATTGTGGAAAAGCGAAGAAAGGCCATACAAGGGAGCGGCGGATCAAAACGTCACGGAATGTAGGAAAGACGAAGGGAAAGGAGACCGATTATGGAAGGCATATTGTGGTTATTGGTGATCGCTGGATTCTTCTATTTCATGATGAGGTTCGGCTGTGGCTCTCACATGGTACATGGTCACGGAGGCCATGGAAAGCACGGGGGTCAGGATGATTCAGTCGAAGTGGTGAAGGGTCACGGTACCCACGGGGGGCACGCCGTGCAAGGAAGCGTCGGCCCCGATCCAACAGATCCGGTGTGCGGAATGGAAGTAAATCCGGCATCCGGTTATGGACGCATGTACGAGGGCAAGGAATATCGCTTCTGTTCACGAACGTGCTTGGATCAGTTTGACGCTGAGCCGGCGCGCTACACCAGTTAAAGAGGAGATGACAATGAAACAAGGACTTTCATTAGTAGCAGTGGGTTTCGCGACCAGTTTGTTCCTGGCCATAACCTTTGTCTTGTGTGTTGGGTTTGACCTTTTGTTTCCGGCCCACGCGATGTTCCAGGCGTGGCAAAAGTTACTGCCTGGCTTCCAGTGGCTGAGTTGGGGCAGTTTCTTTCTAGGACTAATTGAGAGCTACGCCTACGGTTGGTATATCGCACTCATTTGGGTGCCGCTTTACAATGTTTTCGCTCTGAGGAAGCAGCGATAGACCGATTTGTTAAGCGTCGGTCTCAACCAACAGACGACACCGCCGTCTTGTCGAAGGTGGTCGAAATGCGAGAAACCGGGCAGATTGAGACCAAGCTCGACGAAGAAGTGAAAACTAATAAAAGAGAAAATAATGAGAATACTACTAGCGACAGATGGGTCGGAGCAAAGCCAAGCAGCGGTCAATGAGATCGCGGCCAGGCCTTTTCCGCCTGATACGAGCATTCGGATTGTTTCGGCTTATGAAAAGGACCTCACTACTCACTCGTGTGGAACCGATGGGAGTGTCGGAGGAGTTTTATGCCAGAGCTGACCATAATGCCTTAAAGACGGCTGAGGATGCGTCAGAAAAAACCAATTTTGACTGTGACAACATGCGGACCGGCAGCATGAGGCAAGTAGATAGAACGGCAAAAAAGGCGAATGTTGTCGCCGCAATCACGAGGTTGGAATCAAACGGAAACATCGTCGCCGCGGCGCTTTTCCAATTTTACATGACTAATTAACTTAAAGGAGATAACTATGCAAGCACATGCAGGACACATGATGGAGAAGATGGAAGAGCCGGAAACGGCAGAGAAAAGTGCGGTCGTGGCAATCTACGACACCCACTGAGAGGCCGAGGAAGCGGTCCGTGAGCTCGAGAAATCGGGGTTTGATATGCAGAAACTGTCGATCGTCGGCAAGGACTACCAGACGGAAGAAGAGGTAGTTGGCTATTACAACACGGGCGATCGTGTGAAAAAGTGGGGTAAGACCGGGGCCTTCTGGGGCGGTCTATGGGGACTGTTGTTCGGATCGGCGTTCTTCCTCGTGCCCGGTATCGTTCCGTTGCTCGCAGCCGGACCGATAGTCGGCTGGATCGTTGGTGCACTGGAAGGCGCGGTAGTGGTCGGGGGTCTGAGCGCTCTTGGCGCCGGGCTTTACGGCCTCGGGATTCCAAAAGACAGCATCATCGAATACGAAACGGAGATCAAAGCCGGCAAATACGTGATCATTACACATGGCTCTCCGGACGAAGTGAGCAAGACCGAAGGCACGCTTTCGGCGACCAAGCATCAAGGGATGAAAAAGCATTCCTGCTGTGCGTAAGTTGTTTCACGAGAAAACGGCGGCGGCAATGTCAAACGACCGTAACGGGGGCCGCCGTCATCTTTTGCTATTAACGAGTCGGAGTGATGGAGGTCTCGTCTATCGCGGCATCGGGAACGCGCTTTTAGGGGGAAATTAAGATGGATTGGGTATTGGCAAATTGGTTTTGGATTCTGATTTTTGGACTATTCATCGCGATGCACCTTTTCGGTCATGGCGGACATGGGGGACATGGCGGAGGTCATCAGCACGGTAGTAAGACGGGGGACGAAAAGAACGGAGACGAAACACAAGCTAACACTGGAAATACCAGTTCGAGCGGTCATGAGCACTGAGCGGGCGCGATTTCAGAAAAATATAAGGATTTAATTGTGCCCGCCCGGCAACAATTCGAGGAGGAAACTATGTTAGCAAAACAGGCATTAGACAAGACGCTGGACAAGACATTGGACAAAATATTCGGGCATCTCTCTGGCGAGTCCTTTGCGGTTAAATACGGGGACGGCACGACCGAAAGCTACGGGGAAGGCGAGGCGCAATTTACAGTCAAGCTCAATGATTACGACCTTCTCAGCTTGATCGGCGACGATATGTTGACAACTTTTGGCGAAGCCTACATGGACGGGCGTGTGGACCTAGACGGCGATCTCGCTGACTTGATGTCGCTTGCCCTGAAGAGTGGTCTGATGTCTGTTACGCATACTACCCAAGGCTTTGCGGGTGCGGGTCTTAGGATAGCCGGCAAGGTACGATCGCTCGGCCACGTGAAGGAAAACATAGCCCGCCATTACGATCTCGGCAACCATTTCTTTCGCCTTTGGCTCGACGAATCGCTGACTTATTCGTGCGCTTATTTTCGTAAGGCGTCCGATACGCTCGATGATGCGCAGCGGCAGAAAATCGACCACTCCTTAAAGAAATTGCGGCTGCAACCCGACGAAACTCTGCTCGACATTGGCTGCGGTTGGGGCTCGTTGGTTATGCGGGCGGTCGATCATTATAACGTAACGGCAACGGGGATTACGCTCAGCGAGGAACAACATGCGGGTGCGAAATCGGCAATTGAAGAAAGAGGCCTGCAAAGTAAAGCCAGTGTGAGGCTGTTAGATTACAGTGCCCTGCTGAAGGAAGGAAAACAATTCGACAAGATAATCAGCATCGGGATGATCGAACACGTCGGAAAAGAAAATCTTTCGGGGTTTGTCGAAACGGTTGAGAAACTGCTCAAGCCGGGCGGATTAGCTCTACTGCATTTGATTACAAATGTTGAAGAAGGCCCGATCAACCGTTGGATAGAAAAGCACATTTTTCCGGGCGGCTATATTCCAACACTACCCGAAATTATTTCGCATATTGCGGCACAGGATTTCCGTGTTTGGGATGTCGAAAATCTAGCCGATCACTATCGATTAACGCTTGACCGTTGGTCCGAACGCTTCGAGTTTGTCGTGCCGACGGTGCGTGAACAATTTGATGAAAGATTTGTGCGTATGTGGCGGCTGTATTTGCGGGCATCTTCCGCCGCATTTCGTGAAGGCGTTGTCGAAGTTCATCAGATCCTCGTTTCACGCGGGAAGCCCGAAGATCTGCCGCTCACTCGTGATGACCTTTATCAGGAGCGGAAATAATGCTGAATATCAAAATCGTTAGTTGGTCGCTTGGTATTTTTACCGCTATCAGCTTCATCCTATGCGTTATTTACGGATTGATCCTGCCATCGAGTTTACATATGCATCAAGCTCTTGAAGTCGTGCTGCCCGCCTTTAAGTGGTTGACCTTCTGGGGGTTTTGTCTGGGATTGGTCGAGAGTTTTCTTTACGGCGTTTACGTCGGTCTCGTGTTCGTCCCGATTTACAATTTTATCTGGCAACGGTCGGGCGTGTCGGCAAAGGAGTAACTGGGCGGCTCGTCGTTACGGCGGGGCGATCTGGGGTAGAAAGTAACCACCTCATTATGGACAAACCAACGGAGACAGAAGGACGATTTTGAAAATGGTAAGAATTAGTGCTTTTACAAAGAACAACTTAAATAAGCAAGGATTTGGAAAACTTGATGATGAGGCTAAATCCCGTTATGCGTTGCCGCTGCGGTTTACGCCCGCAGTAGGCACCACCTTGATCGTCATCGGGCTTGCCTTGCAGTCGCCCATTTGGCTGGGGTCAATGGCACTTGTTACTTTAAGTGGAGCTCTACTGCCAAGCGGCATGTTTATTGATCTGGTTTACAACTTCGGTGTTCGCCATTTGTTCCGTGCACAACCGCTGCCACCTACACCAAAGCCTCGACAGTTTTCCTACCTTCTTTCTACCGGCGTTCTGACGGGTTCAGCCTTGTCCTTCTATTACGGGCTATCAGTGTTGGGGTTTATCCTGGGCGGAATGGTTGTCATAGGGGCCACAATCCTTACTACCACGCTTTGGTGTCTTGGATCGTGGTTCAACGGGCTGATTTTTGGGTATGAAGCGACAGATTAGTGGAATCCACGGAGAAAAGACCATGACCGAATTCAGCAAAATTCGTCACATCTCAACGTGGATGGACATCGCCTGCATTAGTCTGGTTCATGCGTGGCTAGGTGACTCTATTGGAGCAAACTAAAGGCTTTTGGCATGGTAAGTAAACATCTATTAATACTTCTCGCCTGCTTGTTCGTCGTCATGATCGGCTTCGGCATTACGCTGCCGGTGCTGCCCTTTTATATAGAGCGTCTGGCGCTCCAAGCTGGAGCATCGCCGCAATCGAGCGTGCTGCACGTAATGCTTTTGACAGGCGTTTATCCGCTAATGCAGCTCTTCTTTGCTCCTTTGTGGGGTCGCTGGTCGGATCGTATCGGCAGAAGACCGTTGATCTTAATCGGAATCGGCGGTTATGTCGTAGCTCAGGTTCTCTTCGGTCTATCGACATCGTTGTGGTTGCTCTATGCGGCGCGTATCGTTGGGGGCGTTTTGTCGTCTGCGACCCTCCCCGCATCGGCCGCCTATGTTGTCGATATTACGACGAAAGCTGAACGCAGTCGCGGAATGGCATGGCTCGGCACGGCGGCCAGTCTCGGCGTGGTCGTCGGACCCGCACTCGGGGGGGTGCTCTCGCGGCGAGACTGGCATTTTAATTGGAGTGCTGCCGGACATTTCAAGATTGACAGCTTCTCGATTCCGTTTTTCGTAGCGGCATTGTTGGGTCTACTGACGCTCATCGCAGCGTTTCGGTGGCTGCCCGAAACAGTTTCCAGAACCTGGGGTCAGGAGACAGAAACGGCAGTCGTTCCAAGTGAAAAAATGAAAACGGACTGGCGAACGCTTCTGAAGGCCTTATCCCCGTTGCTTGCTTTGACTCTCGCCGGACAATTTGCATTAACAATGTTCGAGGGAACGTTCGCTCTATTTGCTCAGGCAAAGTTCGATTTCGGTCCCGCCGAAGTCGGTTACGTTTTTGTCGTGTGCGGGCTGGTGATGACCGTTTTTCAGGCTGGAGCAGTCGGGTTTCTCGCCGGTAAGATCAGTGAAATGGTTCAAATCGGCACCGGCTTTGCGCTGATGGGAACAGGAATCGCGTTGTTGGCGACAGCACAGACCAAATTCTTTATTTTTGCGTTCGTCGCACTGCTCGCCTTAGGAATGGCATTCATCGCTCCGAATCTTGCCGCTCTCATATCAAAACGCGGCGGAGAACGGCAGGCGGGAGCTTCGCTCGGTATTCAGAATGCGGCCAACAGTCTAGGTCAGGCGGGCGGACCGCTACTCGGCGGGGTGTTATTCATCTGGCAGATAAACGCGCCGTATCTTTTGAGCGGAGCGTTGCTCATCACGCTCGCTCTGGTTATTGCATGGAAGGTGATGTCGCGGCGACAGGTCGCCGGATTAGAAGGAATTTTAGAACAGACATAAGGAGATAACGATGGATCATAAAAGTCATATAGACCCCGTTTGTGGTATGCGGGTGGAAAAGACGAATGCAGCCGGAGAGTATGAACATGAAGGGTTGATGTATTACTTCGACAGCGAGGAATGCATGAAGCTGTTCTACCAACACCCGGAACAGTATACACACAAGTCAGCTACGGACGAACTTGGCGATTCCTCGCAAGTGAGTGAACCGAGTGAGAAGGAGTTAAAATAAGGAACTATTTGAAGGTTTTATGTGGGGAATTCTTTAGGATCGTCGCGTCGGTGATTGAGAAGCGTTATAAAGCTGACCGATGAAGTCACGTAAACTTTTTTGAACATTGTCCGAGGATAGTACTCGGACGGGAGCAGCAACTATGAATACAGAAACTACTAACCAAATAGAAAATGGAATTATCGTCGTAACCGGATCAAACGGCAGGATCGGCGATGCGGTTATGCGGCGGTTCGCGGGTCGGTTTGGGGAGGTTGTTGGTTTTGACCGCAAGGTGGCAAGCCCGCCTCCGCCCGGCTGTAAGTATATTCCCATCGAAATCACTTCGGACGAAAGTGTGCGCGAAGGCTTACGTGTTCTCCGTGAGCATCATGGATCGCACATAGCATCGGTTGTCCATCTTGCTGCTTATTACGATTTCTTCGGCGAGCCAAGCGAGAAGTATGACGAAATAACTGTGCGCGGAACTGGACGATTACTCAATGGCCTGCAGGAGCATGATTTCAAAGTCGAGCAATTCATTTTTTCAAGCACAATGCTGGTCCATCGACCCGCCGAACCGGGAAAGTTTATCACCGAAGATTGGCCGATCGAGGCGACCTGGGCTTACCCTGAGTCAAAAGTTCGCACTGAACAGATTATCCACGAAGAGCGCCGCGATATTTCGGCTGTGTTGTTGAGGATTTCCGGTGTATATGACGATTTATGCCACTCGATCCCGCTCGCCCACCAGATTCAGCGAATCTATGAACGCCAATTCACGAGCCGTGTCTATTCCGGCAGCACTTCGCACGGACAGTCGTTTTTACATATGGACGATTTGGTTGAAGCAATTGCGCTAACGGTCGAGGGTCGGGCTCAATTGCCGGCTGAAATACCGATTCTGCTCGGCGAGCCGGAAGCACTCAGTTATGATGAACTTCAACACACTTTCGCCCGCCTGATTCACGGAGAAGACTGGGAAACGCTTGAAATGCCGGGGGTCCTTGCGCCGCTGTCAAAAGCAGGCGCGTGGGTTATGGAGAAATTGCCGGGTGCTGATCCCTTCATCAAGCCCTGGATGATAGATCGGGCAAACGACCATTACGCGCTCGACATTACGCGTGCCCGCACCTTACTTGGCTGGGAGCCGGAGCGAAGCTTGCGCGAAACCATTCCGAAAATGGTCGCCGCACTCAAAGGCGATCCGCTTAACTTCTATCAAAAGAACGATCTGGAATTAACTTCTGAGTTGGAGGAGCAGGCTGAAAAGAAGGCAGAGGGGGGCAAATCCCGTGGAGCATGACCATACAAAGGAAACAATGCAGATGCCGCCGGAGAACAAAGACGCTCCGTCATCGGACGAGAAGTCAATGCAGATGCCGGACGGCACAACAATGAAGATGTCCGAGCATGGCGGCATGAAGATTTCCGGTGACAAAACGACGGCATCGGGCCAGACGATGGACCATGAGGCAACGGTATGGCCGCACTTTGCCAATATGATCTTGGGCGTGTGGCTGATAACGAATGTCTTCGCTCTCGGGTACCGAAGCGGCCCTCTTCAGGTAAGCGACGCCGTGAGCGGGGTGCTGGTCGTCGTTCTTGCCACCCTTTCGGTGTCCGGAACGGGAGCGATCAAATTCTGGTCTCCGTGGGTGAACTCTCTGGTGGGCGTCTGGCTGTTTTTCGCCCCACTTGTCTTTTGGGCGCCGACATCCGCCGTCTATTCAAACGACACGCTCATCGGAGCGCTCGTTGTCGTCTTTGCCATTCTCGCACCGGGCATGCCAATGGCAAAGGGGATGAGCATGGAGCCGGGGCCGGACGTCCCGCACGGATGGTCCTATAATCCATCGAGCTGGCCGCAGCGGGCGCCGATCATCGCTCTTGCCCTGGTCGGGTTTTTTCTGTCGCGGCAGATGACCGCTTTCCAGCTTCAACACATCACGTCGTTCGCCGATCCGTTTTTCGGCTTCGGGACGGTCAGCGTTCTCACATCCGATGTCTCGCGCGCCTTCCCGATACCCGATGCAGGGCTGGGTGCATTCGCCTACATGATCGAATTCCTGATGGGCTTTATGGGCGACAAGGCGCGTTGGCGGACGATGCCGTGGATGGTCACGTTTTTTGGCATCCTCGTCGTACCGCTCGGGGTCGTTAGCATAACGCTCATTGTTTTGCAGCCGATCGCGGTCGGAGCCTGGTGCACACCGTGCCTTATTGCCGCATCTGCAATGCTTATTATGATCTCGCTCACGCTCGACGAGGTAGTGGCGATGCTGCAATTCTTAGTCCAGGCAAACCGCGAAGGACAGCCGCTTTGGAAAGTATTCTGGATGGGCGGCTCTCTAAGAAATCCGCCCGAAATTGACGCCGATAATGTTCGCCCAGATGTAGTAAGCCCCGGGGCCATGATCTGGGGAGTGACGCTGCCGTTAAACCTGCTTGCCAGCGCGGCATTGGGAATTTGGCTGATGTTCGCTCCATTCGCGTTTGGCAGCGTCGGAATGGCCGCCCATAGCGACCATCTAATCGGCGCTTTGATCATAACCGCCGCCGTAATTGCTCTAGCCGACGTGGGTCGCTCCGCTCGCTTTATCAACGTGCTTTTCGGCGCATGGATAATCGTCGCACCGTGGGTTTTGGGAGGCTCCACGTCCAACTCTACGTGGAACGACCTAATCGTCGGATCGCTTGTAATCCTTCTAAGTTTTCCGCGAGGTAGGATTGGCGATCAATACGGAAGCTTTGACCGGTACATACGATAGCTTCTGCGGGGGCTGGCTCGGGCCGCTGAAATTTGAAACTTGCTCAATATTCTTGTTTTGCTGATCAATTATGTGACCGGCTGCTCAACAAAAGCTTATGCAACACGATCCAATGATCACAGCAGTTATTCTAGCGAGAAGGAATGGCGAATCGCTCCATACCGTTCGTCACTATACTCGCATCGGATTGCTCAAACCGATGCGTAACCCTGATAACAATTACAAGATTTACGACCCGTCCGATGAAATACGTCTTCGATTTATCTGCGCGGTTAAAGGGTTCGGTCTGTCATTGAATGAAATTGCGCTCATTTTGGATGAATCCCTAACAGGCAAATCGCCGTGTCCCCGGGTTAAAGAAATCATCTCCCGGCGTGTGGAAGAAAACCGCCACAGGATGCAGGAAATAAAACAAACCCAAAAACAGATGGAGAAAACTCTCAGCGAGTGGTCTGACCCGAACATCGCCGGACCCGACGGCGATTCTGTAAAGCGTTTCGTTGAATCGCTCGCGAATAGATCGAATTAGCCAAGCCGTTTTGGAGTTTTGAATCTTTACAGAACGCGAGGAAATTATTTACTATTTGGCGGGTGCTAAATGAGGATCAAATAAATCTCTTTCCTGGAAAAGACAAATAATCATTCTCATTTCTCTCGTTCATTATCTGGGTCGAGTAGGAGCAGCAGACCCGCAATTGCCGCAATTACACCGACGACGATCCAAATCCAAAACCGTGATATTCTCGCGTTAGATCGGAAAACATCAGGAGGGTCATATGTACGATCAAAAAAAACGATACTGTCAAACCTTAAACAATTCCGACCAAACGTTTTTTATTCGCCGCCTTTAACCATTTCAAAGTCCTTCGATATCAGTGATTCCGGCGGTGTTTTCGGCATATACGAGCGCGTACTCAAGCTCGCTTTCAGTTTCGGCGTGTATCGTATAAATAGGCTGTCCTGTTTCAACTTTTTGACCAACCGGGGCATGTAATTCCAACCCGGCGGACTGCGCCCGCGGAGCACCCGCCCAGCTTTGCTACTTGAGCGAGTTTTCGGTTGTTAATATTCGTTATGATTCCGTCGGCTTGGGCAATGATTGTTTGTGTGAAATCAGCGCGTGTCGGCTCGCGGAAACCGCCTTGCCTCTCGCAAATGTTCAGGAATTTTTGCCATGCTCTTCCCTCCATCAAGATTTGGGTGGCTATCTGGCGGCCTTGTCCCTCGGGGATAGTGCGCGACATTTCTATGGTCTTTCCTGCAAGTACCAGTGCCCGTTCGCGTAAGTCTTCGGGTGCCCCCCGCTTCATTCCTGAGAACAGATAAAACGTCCCGTGCTTCGAGCGAGGGACCGATACCGCGACCAACCGGCTGAGACCCGTCTGAAATTATCGTGTGAATCTCAAGACCAACGGAACTTCCGACCAATGCCAAAAGTTTTCCGAGCGGGCTTGCCGCTTCAAAAGTGCGGTGTCTTGCGGTCGCATCGACCGGAATGTCGATAACCACATGAGTTGAACCGGCTAACACTTTCTTCGACAGCACCGACGCAACCATTTGACCAACACAATCAAGATCGAGAGCACGTTCGACACGGATCAAATAATCGTCCGCCGGGCTCAAGTTGAATTCCCTATCCCAAACGATGCAGCCGCCTTCCCTATCTACGACTCTCCGCATCTCCGCCAAGGTAAGATTTACCGGAGCAAGCGTTCCCATGGTGTCAGCGGTCCCTGCGGGAGAAGTAATCGCTCGCGAAGAAATCTTCGGCATCATAAGACCGTAAGCGGTTACAATCGGCACGACGATCAGACTCGTGCGATTGCCCGGAAGTCCGCCAAAGGTGTGCTTATCCATGATCGGTGAGCTTCTCCATGAGATCCGCCCACCGTTGTTAATAACTGCCTTGGTTAGATTTATGATTTCGTCCTGACCCAGGCGATCGCCAGCGCAAGCCGCTAGAAACGCGGCGACATCTAGATCCGAATAGCGCCCCGCGGCTATGTCGCGGATAATTTGTTCGTAGTCTTCGGGTTCAAGATAGTTTCCGTAAATTTTAGTACGAACTTTGTGAAGCGAAGCGAGCGGTGGCGGATGTGCGAGGTCGACTTTATCGCCTTCTTCAGCGCCGAGCAATCGCCAGGCGGCCTCCGACAAACCAGCTTCACCCGGCGCAAGCAATCCGTTGTTAACGACATTCAAAGTAGCGACAACGGAGCGTAAGTTGTTGCGGACCAAAATACGGGACTGAGATTCAAATCCTTCCGAACGACAGACAAAACAATCAGCGCGCATGTAAATTACCGCTTCCTGGTAGGTATCGATACCTAGGCGCCTCAGGCGTAACGAATGCCGGCCTCCGCAGCCGCGTAGATCTTCAACTTCAATATTTAGATCCATAGCTTCAAATCAATAAATTCAGACTGTCAGCTCGCACAAAGTCCGATGCGATTTCTCAACCAGTTAATCATTGCCCCGGTCACAGATACCGCATGATCCTTATATTTTTGATGCCATTGATACATTCATTGGACTCAAAGTTTTAGGTAGTTGCCTTATTAAGATTGACTCAAGTGCCGTTCGGGTCGGCGGTCTATCATAACTCTGAACTGCAAGCCTCGTGCCATTTCCGAATTTCCCGTTTCTCACGCGATCCAAACTTCGTATTCCAATAAATCGTGTCATATGCCACAACGAACAAGTGATAATCCTCATCCGGCGAGCAGGATCTCTGATTTCCGGCTAATAAATATCGGCATTTTAGACTTGGCACGTTCATTGCAATTACAAACTTGCGGTCGTCGCCCAAGTCGAAATTAGGAAGTGAAAGGCGAATGGCGGCGAACAGATTTTTAGGAGGTAAATACCGTGAAAATCAATTCATTGAATTTTGGATTAGCAGGTGCGATCACCGTAGCCGTGGTGTGGATAATCTGCTCTTTGCTGGTCTGGGTGATGCCGGGGCCAACGATGAGCATGACGGGAGCTATGGTTCATATGGACATGAGCAAGTTCGGCTGGGAGTTGTCAGCGCTGGGCGTTTTCGGGGGCCTTATTGTCTGGAGCTTGTCGGCGGGAATATTCGCCTGGCTTTTGGCGACAATTTACAACGGGTTGACCAAAAATTGAAACCATAGGCCGAGTCTGTTAATCGAAACGAAAAATAATACTGAGATGATACCGAAACAATCCGATCAGGAAACTTTGATCGAATTGTACACATAAAATATGACAACACATAAAGATCCGGTCTGCGGTATGCAGATCGATGAAGAAGATGCCGCCGGGCAATCTGATAACAACGAGCAGATTTTCTATTTTTGTTCGTTACATTGCAAAGATAAGTTTGATTCTAATCCACAGGATTTCGTCAGCGATTAGACCGATGAATCTTCTGATAATGCAATGATTCGGGTGAGGTAAAAGAATGAAAGCTCAACAAGTTGGAAAACAGGAATTTGGTTTTAGCCGGACCGTTGATACGCATTTTGACGAAGCAATAGGGCGTGTACGCTTAGCATTGAAGGCAGAAGGTTTCGGCGTCCTTTCCGAAATACGTTTGGATGAAAAGCTAAAGGAAAAACTCGGCGTAGATTTTCGCCGTTATGTAATTCTCGGCGCGTGCAATCCGTCGCTTGCCTACAAAACTCTGCAAGAGGACATAAATATTGGACTGCTGCTGCCTTGTAACCTCATTGGCTATGAGGCGGATGACAAGGACAGATCGATTGTCGCAGCGGTTGATGCGGAGGCGATGCTTTCGGTTGTCGGGGAAAACGCTGCAATGAATGACGTGGCAAATGAGGTCAACGAGCGATTGCGAAGGGCAATCGAACAGGTTTGAATTAAAGTTTAGTTGTTCGAATAAAATTAAGAGGTAATTATGAAAAAACAAATGTTGGTGATTTTGACAGTACTTATGGCGATTCTTTTAGGCGTTGGTTTTGTGGCAGCTCAGGACGCTAAAAAGATGGACAAAGACAAGATGAAGAAGGACATGATGATGGATATGGATGCCATGAAAAGTGGTCCACATCATTCGGTAATGATGGCCTATAAACAAAACGTCCTTACGTTCGCGAAAACTCTTCGCGATATGTCGAAAGGCGGTAAATTGGCGGATGTTGACCTGGCCAGAAACGCTTTTGCAGAGATCAAACAGAGTATGGAGAAAATGGAAGCGATTCAACAATCGCATATGACCAAGATGAGTCCGGAAATGCGGGAAAAGATGAAGCCGATGATGGAGAAAATGCAGGCTGATAAGGTCGCCGTTAAGGAACACGTCTTAGCTCTGGAAAAGGCTTTGCAGGCCGATTCGCCGGACGCGTTGGAGGTAGAAAAACATGCTACTGCGCTTGTTTCACAACTTGAAAAGATGAGTATGTCGGATAAGAAGAAGGAGATGCCCGACAAAATGAAAAATTAACATGGAAACATCCCCTCCGTCGTTACGCGTCCACAAACTTTGACGTGCTATGAAATCATGGACTCTGAAATTAGGCAGATTTTTCGGAATCGAAGTATTTGTCCACTGGACCTTTTGGATCCTGATAATTTGGATCTTCCTGATGCATTTTCAGGCCGGACACGACTTGATTCGGGGTCTGTGGGGAGTTCTATTTATTTTGGTCCTTTTTCTGTGCGTAGTTTTGCACGAATTTGGGCACGCTCTTACGGCACGGCGGTTTGGGGTTTCGACAAAGGATATCACTCTTTATCCGATCGGCGGTATTGCCAGTTTAGAAGGAATGCCAGAAAGGCCCGGGCAGGAATTACTGGTTGGTTTGGCGGGGCCTACCGTCAATCTGGTAATTGCTGCTCTCCTCTGGGTTTACTTGACATCTTCCGGTCAGATCCCGGATTTGTCGGTAATGGGTGCCACAAATGATATGTCTGAGATCCCATTTTTATGGAGTCTGTTTTTCGCCAATATCGTTCTTGCGGTTTTTAATCTGATCCCCGCCTTTCCAATGGACGGTGGACGCGTTCTTCGGGCAGTGCTTGCTTTTTCGATGGATAAAGCAAAAGCAACCCGTATTGCCGCCGGTGTCGGCCAGTTTCTCGCTATTATCTTCGTTTTTCTCGGTTTCTTCTACAACTTCTGGCTTGTTTTTATCGGTCTGTTTATCTATCTCGGAGCTGGCGGCGAAGCGGCTCAGGAAAAAACCAAGGCGGCTCTCGCCGGCCTGAAGGTGAAAGATGCTCTCATGCGGCGATTTACCTTGCTGCGGCCCGAGGACAGTCTTGGCCAGGCCGTGGATGCACTTTTGAATAGTCAGGAAACGGAATTTGTCGTTGCGGACTCTCTCAAACCCGTCGGGTTACTGGGCAAGAACGAAATAATCAGGGGCTTGTCCGAACGCGGAAAAGAATCCTTGGTTCGGGAGTTTATGACCGAGAATTTCTTTCTCGTGAGTCCGGAAACGGACTTACAAGATTTTCTTCAACAATCTCTAATTAAAGGCCAAAACACGGCGATTGTGATGGATGGAAACGCGCTTCAAGGCTTGATCGACCGTGAGAATGTCGAGGAGAAACTGTTAGTTAAGGAAGCCTTGAAAAGGCAAAAGGGATGATCGAAGTTAACGCAAACAGTTAGTTTCAGAAGGTGTTGAAATTAATTTATGAGCCGTGTTTCGTCGGCTGAAAAGGAGGAATGATCATGATAGAGCATGGATGGCTTGGCGGCATGCATATGTTTTGGTGGATATTTTGGGTGGTGGCCATAATTTTGTTTTTCGTGTTTATGGAGGCCGAACCTAAACATAAAGCTCGGAAAAGACGTGAAGCGCCTTTAGATATATTAAAACGACGGTATGCCGCGGGCGAGTTGACCACGGAAGAGTTTAAGGAACGAAAAGCACATTTGGATGAAGACGGGCTAGACCAAAAATCGGGTCAAATGTGATTCGGAGAAGGTTCGCCGACCGTGATGAATGCCCTTTCTCATCGGTGCAGGATCTGCTTGTGCCTCTCTACCGAGTTCTGTGAAAACTGAGGCATAGAGTTTTCTATCGGGTATCGCTGTGGAAAACAGGGCGAAGCCCCTAGGAATCTCTAAAAGGAGCAAGAACAATGTTGAATATGAAAATCGTGAGTTGGTCTCTCGGCATTTTTACTGCCATAAGTTTCGTGCTTTGCGTCATATACGGCTTAATTGTGCCGAAGGGTTTGCATATGCACGAATTTCTCGAAATGGTATTACCGGCGTTTGAGTGGCTAACCGTCTGGGGGTTTGTTCTCGGTCTCATCGAAAGTTTCCTCTACGGCGCGTATACAGGAATCGTATTTGTACCGATTTACAATTTACTTTTTTACCGGTGGGGTGGAAGGCGCAGGCGTGTATGAGTTTTTTCACGCGGGTGGACTGGGATAGTGCCAGGAAATCGTTTGCCAAGAAAAATTTGGAAATATGCAATACGTTTGGCTGACATGGTCCTTTCTGATTCTCGGTCTTTGGTCGGTAATCTATGTTGTAAAAAAAGATTATCGAAAAGTCATGCTGCCCGTCAGCCTTGGGACAATGTTGTTTGGATTCACAGAGCCGTTGTTTGTCCCGGAGTACTGGTCGCCGCCTTCATTATTTGGTTTGGCCGAAAAAACCGGATTCGATATTGAAAGTTTCATATTTTCTTTTTCGATCGGCGGGATCGCATCGGTGCTTTATTCGTTCGTATTTTTCGCGGGCCCTGTTAGGTTGGATCAAACGGAAAAAACGGATAAGCGTCACCGGCTTCATCTATATATTTTGTTTCTGCCTTTTTTAGTGTTTCCTTTTTTGGCGGTCGCCACAAATCTGAATCACATTTATTGCGGGATCATTGCTCTTTTAGTCGGGGCAGTGGCGACTCTGTATTGTCGACCGGACCTAAAGGGGAAAATATTGATCGGTGGGCTGCTTTTTGCAATCCTGTATTTTTTCTACTTTGGCAGTATCTTGGTGTTTTTCCCGGACTATATAAGGACCTATTGGAACTTGAACGCACTCTCTAACTTTTTTATTTTGGGCATCCCGATAGAAGAAGTACTTTTTGCTTTCACTTTCGGCATGTATTGGTCAGGGATATTCGAGCATTCGGCATGGTATACCGTTCGTTCAAAGAAAACGATCTTTAATTCGTCGAATGGATAAACATAATTTCTATTGAAATAGTTCGGGAAATATTATGAGAAGAGAAATAACGAAAGGAACTTTGACACCGGCTGAGATCGAAAGAATCAATGCTTACTGGAGGGCGGCGAATTATCTCTCCGTCGGGCAGATCTATCTGTTAGATAATCCGCTGTTGCGCGAACCGCTTAAAATCGAACATATCAAGCCGCGTTTGCTTGGTCATTGGGGAACAACGCCCGGACTAAACTTTATTTACGCGCATTTGAATCGCTTGATAAAACAGCACGATTTGAATGTGATTTACGTCTGCGGCCCCGGACACGGCGGACCGGGAATTGTCGCCAATGTTTATCTGGAAGGCACTTACAGCGAAGTTTATCCGAATATCTCGCGGGATACTGAAGGAATGCAGAAATTGTTCAAACAGTTTTCCTTTCCCGGCGGCATTCCGAGCCACGTCGCACCGGAAACGCCCGGCTCGATCAACGAAGGCGGCGAACTCGGTTACTCGCTCGTTCACGCTTACGGCGCGGTTTTCGATAATCCCGATTTGATCGCGGCGTGCGTCATCGGCGATGGCGAAGCCGAAACCGGAGCTTTGGCGGCAACCTGGCATTCAAACAAATTTATCAATCCGGCACGGGACGGGATTGTTCTTCCGATCCTGCATTTGAATGGTTATAAGATCGCCAATCCAACTGTGTTGGCACGTTTGAGTCACGAAGAATTGGAAGATTTGATGATCGGTTACGGGCATAAACCATATTTCGTCGAAGAAGAAGACCCTGAAAAGATGCACGAAGAGATGGCGAAAACACTCGACGCGGTTTATTCGGAAATTTTGGAAATTAAAGGACGGGCGCGGGAAAACGATTCGTTTGAACGCCCGATTTATCCGATGATCGTTCTCAGAAGTCCAAAAGGCTGGACGGGTCCGAAAATGGTTGACGGTTTGAAGATCGAAGGCACTTTCCGCGCTCATCAAGTTCCACTCGCCGCGCTTGCGGAAAAGCCGGAACATTTGAAGATGCTCGAAGAATGGATGCACTCGTATAAACCCGAAGACCTGTTTGACGAAAACGGAACTCTGATTCCCGAATTGCAGGAACTCGCGCCAGAAGGCACTCGTCGAATGGGAATGAATCCGCACGCTAACGGCGGAAAACTGCTCAAGGATCTGAAGATGCCGGATTTCCATGATTATGCTATTGAATTTTCCGAACCAGGCTCGGCGAAGGCGGAAGCAACAAGAGTTCTTGGCGAATTCTTGCGCGATATTTTCCGGATGAATTCTGATAATAAAAACTTTCGCGTATTTGGACCTGACGAAACTGCTTCAAATCGACTGAGCGCCGTTTTTGAGCAAACAAACCGCGTTTGGACCGAAGGCATTTTACCAACTGATGATTTCCTCGCACCGGACGGCCGCGTCATGGAAGTTTTAAGCGAACACCTTTGCCAAGGCTGGCTCGAAGGCTATCTTTTGACCGGACGGCACGGTTTGTTTTCGTGTTACGAGGCGTTCATCCACATCATCGATTCGATGTTTAACCAACACGCGAAATGGCTCAAAGTAACCCGCGAAATTCCGTGGCGACGACCGATTGCGTCCTTGAATTATCTTCTGTCGTCGCACGTCTGGCGGCAGGATCACAACGGTTTTTCGCATCAAGACCCGGGTTTTCTCGACCACGTTATTAACAAGAAAGCCGAAGTCGTGCGCGTCTATCTGCCGCCTGATGCCAATACGCTGTTGTCGGTCGCCGACCATTGCTTGAGAAGTAAAAACTATGTCAATGTGATCGTCGCCGGAAAACAACCGGCCTTGCAATTTCTCGATATGGACGCGGCGGTCAAACACTGTACCGCCGGTGCCGGCATCTGGGAATGGGCGAGTAATGATGAAGATGGAGAGCCGGATGTCGTAATGGCTTGCTGCGGCGACGTGCCGACGCTTGAAACATTGGCGGCGGTTGATATTCTGCGAAAAAACTTCCCTGATTTAAAAATCCGAGTGGTCAATGTTGTTAATTTGATGAAACTCCAGCCCGTCAAAGAACATCCGCACGGACTTTCCGACGCAGATTTTGATTCGATATTTACCACCAACAAACCGCTTATCTTTGCCTTTCACGGCTATCCGTGGCTGATTCACCGTTTAACTTATCGGCGGACAAATCACAAAAATCTGCACGTTCGAGGTTATAAGGAAGAAGGCACGACGACGACGCCGTTCGATATGGTCGTCTTAAACGACCTTGACCGTTTTCATCTGGTGATGGATGTTATTGAACGTCTTCCTCAGCTTGTAAAAACCGGAGCTCACGTCAAGCAAAAAATGCGCGACAAACTCATCGAACACAAAGAATATATCTATGCTCATGGCGACGATATGCCGGAAATTAAAGATTGGAAATGGACATATTAAGGCGAATCAAACAGATTGATATTTATGAATGTTCTAGTCTTAAATTGCGGCAGCTCGTCGCTTAAGTTCCAACTGATCGCCACCGATTTGGAGCTAATTGAGCGAGATGGTGACCGGCGTCTCGCGCACGGCGAAATTGAGCGAATCGGTGGAGCGGCGATCATCACTTTTACGGCTGAAGGAAAAACCGCTTATCGTTCCGCCGAACCGATTAAAGATATGCGCTCGGCGGTTGAAACCGTTTTAAGATGGATTGCATCGGATGCGTCGGAAATTGATGAAATAAGTGCCCTTGCCGATATTCAGGCCGTCGGTAATCGTGTAGTTCACGGCGGCGAAAAGTTTACCGAATCGGCAATAATTACGGACGAAGTTCTGCGCGGCATCGAAGATTTTATCGAACTTGCGCCGCTGCATAACCCCGCCAACATCAAGGGGATTTTAGCCGCCCGCGACGTTCTCGGCAAAGGAATTCCGCAGGCGGCGGTTTTCGACACCGCGTTTCACCAAACTCTGCCCGAACACGCTTTTCTATACGCACTTCCCTATCAATTTTACCGGCGCCACAAGATCCGCCGCTACGGTTTTCACGGCACATCTCACCGCTACGTCGCTTATCGCTACCGCAAAATCAAAAATATCGAGCGCGAAAACGTCAACATCATCACGCTGCATCTCGGCAACGGCTGTTCGATCGCGGCAATCAAAGGCGGTAATTCGATTGATACTTCGATGGGTTTGACACCGCTCGAAGGCTTAGTGATGGGAACTCGCTCGGGTGATATTGATCCGGCAATCGTCGAATTTATCTGCTCGAAAGAAGGTTTGACGGTGCAGGAAACTGAAATGCTTCTCAATACACAATCAGGATTGCTCGGCGTTTCTGGTCTGACCAACGATATGCGCGAGCTTGTTGCCGAGGCAACCGAGAACAAAGACCGCCGTTCGCTGCTTGCCATCGAGATCTTCTGTTATCGGGCCACTAAATATATCGGTGCCTATTTAGCCGCAATGAATGGTACTGACGCAATCATTTTTGCGGGCGGCATTGGTGAAAACTCAGCTTACGTTCGTCGCGTTATTTGTGAAAAGTTAAAGTGGATCGGAATCGAACTAAACGCAGAGAGTAATCAGGAAACGGTAAACGGAAAAGAAGGCATCATCAGCCTCGACAACTCGCGGCCCGATGTCTACGTGATTCCGACCAATGAAGAACTACTCATTGCCCGCGATACCGTTCGGCTTATTTCTTGAACGGACAACGGTTCTAGTGATGTCGATTGGACACAAGGGCCGGAGAATATTATGACGGAACACTCGTATTCGATTGCCGGTGCAGGGCCGGCGGGCTTGGCTGCCGCAATTACATTGGCGAACGCCGGGCGAAATGTCATCGTGCACGAAGCAAATCCGAAAGTTGGAGTTCGTTTTCAGCGAGACCTTCAAGGTTTGGAGAAGTGGTCCAGTAATGTTGATATTCTGGACGAATTTTCTGCCTTTGGTTTGTCATTGGCCTTTAAGCGTCATCCGGCGGTGTCAGGAACAGCCTTCGATGCGTGGGGAAAAAGCCACCCAACCTCCTGTTGCCTATTGCCAGAAGACGGTTTCGAAGTCAGCGAGACGATGTTAGCTGCAGCCATGCGAATTGTGATTGCGTCTGGTGCCATAGTTGCGCGGCAGACGACGGAATCCAAGAATGACGGTCACTAAATGTAAACCTTCGAACGCTTTATCGCGATGGCAAGCACAGGACGGATTGACTTCATCTGCGTCCAAATTTTGCACACGGTTCATGCTGCTTTTGCCTCAAAATCGCTCTGATTCATTATTACTACTATCGCTCCGGTTCAAATGCCGTTAATGACGCCAAAACGAACTAATCCGACAAATCCGACGAAAATTACCCCGATCACTCCAATTTAGAAAGGCTCTAAGGTTACGGTTATTTATCAGCTTTTTGTTATTACTTCGACAGTGCAGGACGCGCTGCTCGCAACGGCCGACGCGACGCAGCCTAAAGAATGGGATTGTCCAGAGTTTGCTCCGATGAAAATTGTGTCGGCGTTCCATGCTTTCGTCTCCTTGGTCAACATTATCCGCGGGTTGCCGCCACAATGATTGACTGAAGTTGTTAGGCCTGCGTTTCTAAGCAGAACGAGGGCTTTGCTAGTTAAGGATTCAACCCATTTCTCTTCGCCTTTCATCCCGCCTTCCGGAATTCCTGGAATTAGCTGAAACACCCTTCCTGGAATTAATGCAATAAGTGGATCCGTAACAACAAAAAGCCCAACTTCCGGCTTTCCTTTCCACTGCCGCAACGAAACCGTTCTGACTGCTTCCAAAGAGCACGGGGAGTTATCAAAGCATATAGCGATTTTGAGCCGGTCGGTTTCGTTCTCTAGTCCTACGCGGACAATTCGCACCGGAACGTTTGAATAAGAAAGGATCTTTTGGGAAAGGCTACCTAACCCTGTCCTATTGTCTGATGAAAGTCCCAGAGGACCGACAACGATCAGATTCGGTGCGAATTCAGCGGCTACTTGCAGGATCACTTGGGCGGGTGAGCCTACAAAGGCTAGTGTTTCTATGGACCATTTCGGAAAGAGTTTTTGTAGGTTTTCTTTGGCTTCGACAAGGATCCCCCTTGTTACCTCTAGGTTTCTATCCATCTGTTCAGAGTGTTTGTGAAAATATTCAAAAATGTCGTCGCCAAGATGTGTTTCATGCTTGCTACCGTCTATTTCTGGTGATAGCGAAACCTCGGAGACTGAAATGATCCGGACGTGCGCCTGGTTTGGGAAGCCAGCGCACTGTAAGTCGTAAATAGCATTGCGTGAATATCCCGATCCATCGTATGCGATTAAGATTTTCATAACCAAATAGATTTATTGCTCGATGGGTTACCTTCCCGGCTTCCCCAATCTATATTTTTTTTATAAAGTTTTGGAGTAATCGTTATGTTCCAACTTCTCATACTCCATTTTAGTCATGTGTCGGGTTTTGCTCCAATAATTCCGCACGGAGCAGAAAGCTGCCCTCAGTTACGATTCGGTCTCCAACATTCAGGCCTTCCAATACCGTAAAGCGGCCATTGTTTTCCGCCCCGAGCCGCACCTGCCGTATACCAAAGACATTTGGCTTGTCTGTTGAAACAAAGACTACCGTTCGTTCATGTTCTGAGCCGCCGAAGCCGGGATCACAGGCATAGTCCGTTCGGCCGTTCCAGTTGAGCCGAAAGCAGCATTGACATACATTCCGATCTTAAGCACTTGGCGGGGATTTTCAACTTCGACGCGAACCTGTGGCGAGCGAGTAGCTTGATCTATATTAGGATGAATATACGTGACGTGGCCGCGAAACAGGCGCCCCGGATAATCATCGGTAGTCACGCTCGCGCCGCTTCCGGTTCGAAGCAAATGTATGTCCTTTTCATAAACCTGGGCAATCACCCACACCGTTCCAAGGTCGGTTACACGCATCAATTCCTTGTTTACCTCTATCACCTCGCCGGGATTCGCATCACGCTTTGTGATCGTTCCGGAAACAGGTGCGGTCAAGCTAATTTCGGCGCTAATCTGCGATGGCGAACGGAGGGAGTTTACGCGCGGCGCTGGGAGGCCGCGAATCGATAGCTATACGATTCGCATGCGACCCAAATTCCTTTAAAACAGTGACCCATGAGCAACAACTGGAAGGCGTCAACAAAGCTTCAGAGAGAGTTCCTGGCCAACCAAAAGATATTGCCTCCGTTCGCGACCCGCTATTGAGCGAAGCTGAAGCCGCAAAATTCCTGGGAATTTCAAAAATGACATTGCTCCGCAAACGAAACGCAGGAAACATCGGCTTTTTTAGGCTAGGGTTCCGCGTTCTTTATTCCAAAGAAAAGCATCTCCTTCCTTTTTTGGAGCAATGCGAGCGAGGAAAATAAATCCAATATTTTCTCCACCAACGAAAAAAATGACTATTAAGGAAAATAAAAGGTCTGCCTACTAATAGGAAACTTTCTAGGAAATACACATAAGTCTGTCAGTTGTTGACAGGCTAAGTTTTTGATTTCAATGGTGCTCCCGGCGTGATTCGAACACGCGACCTTCCACTTAGGAGGCGGACGCTCTATCCAACTGAGCTACGGGAGCCTATCGATTTTGGATTGTGGATTTCGGATTTCGGATTGTCAACTCCTTCGGTCGAAGAATGCGGATTTGGGATCTGGGATCTGGGTTCCGTCCGCACCGTCGTGCGTCTTCCAAATCCCAAATCCGCAATCCCAAATCCCAAATCCCAAATCCCAAATCCCAAATCGACTACGAGTCGTAATCTATCAGCGACTTCACGTTGTAGCCGTTAAACTTGTCGCGGCCTTTCAGGAAGTTGAGCTCGACGACGAAGAGCAGTCCCTCAACCTTTCCGCCGAGGCCTTCGACCAGGTCGACGACCGCTTTCGCGGTGCCGCCGGTCGCCAGCAGATCGTCTACGATCAGCACGCGGTGACCTTCACCGACCGCATCCTTATGCATTTCGAGCGTGTCTTGTCCGTACTCGAGGTCGTAGGAGACCGAAACGCATTCGGCGGGAAGTTTCTTCGGCTTGCGGACAGGGACGAATCCCGCACCAAGTTGATATGCGAGCGGTGTCGCAAAAATAAAACCCCGGGACTCGACACCGATCACCGTATCGATGTCCAGGCCGCGACACTGTTCGGTGAGTGCGTCGATCGTTTCCTCAAGACCGTTCGGATCCTTGAGCAAGGTAGTGATGTCGTAAAAATTGATGCCCGGTTTAGGAAAGTCGGGCACCTCGCGAATTAATTTTCTTAAGTTTTCCATCTGTGAAGTAGTCAGTAGTCAGTAGTCAGAAGTCAGAAGTCGGTAGTCGGGGTAAATTAGCTCCGAACTCATCATCCTCGTTCTATTCGAAAAGCCGAGAAGGTCCGGTCGGGTTCGAGGACGATTTCTTCAACATCTTCAACACTCGAGTACGTCGGACCGGCGGCTAGATCATGCTTGAAAGCCTCGACTGCTCGTTCGGCTCCTTGCGCAAACGCCTCGACACGCCCGTCTTCGAGATTTTTCACATATCCGCGAACCTGATGACGCGCGGCCGAACGCTGCGCAAAATACCTGAAGCCGACACCTTGAACCTGTCCACGAATAAAAAACTTTCTTGCAACAACCATCGTGACTAGCCCAGCGCATCGAGACATTCCGTCAGCGGACGCTGCCGGCATGTATAGACCGGCATCCCACGAAGGGTCAACTTACTCGCCGGCGTTTGACGCAATTCCTCGGCAAGCGCAAGAAAGTCGTTCGGCTCATCCGTCTCGAACGAGATCACATATTCCTGCTCGCTAAAACCAAACGCATGCGTCATGTGGATCTTTATGTTCTGAAATTTCTTCCCGACCATGAAGTTCTCTTCGATCAGAGCGTCGCGTTCCTCGCCAGTCTTTTCGTGCCATTCCCTATGTTTGGCACACGGATAGACGAAATGAAACTTCTTCGCACCTGCAACAACGTGGAAACGGTCATCGGAACCGTCGGCAACAAACATCATCCGCTTTGTCACGGCCAAATAATTGTCGACCACCTCGAAATAACTGCCAAGGCGCGTCCGATAGAGTTTTGCGGTCATCTCCTGGATCAGATCGAGAGAGCTGCCGATCCTCCAGAACATGATGTCAGCTTTCGAATCGAACCCGACGAGCGAATATGTGTAGAGCAGGAAATTGTCGCGGAACTTGTCAAAGGCGCTCTGAAATTCAGATTTGAAGATGCTCTTGGTTTCCGGATCCAGCTTTCGCCAATCCGGATTCACGCGGAAAAACATGAAATTTACAAACTGTTTTTCGAGCGCAGGTTCCTCAACGGAACCCGTCGTATCGCTGACGAGGCGCAGCCCGCTCTGGTCTCCAGTTTCCTTTCTTAAATTTTGCTGCTCCATCTCGTTCGACCCAGCAAATATCAACTCCGGCTCATTCCCTAGGCTAAAAATCATTCTGCCAGATTTCCTACGAGAGTCCAAAAGTCGGTTACTATTCGGTAAAAGCTTTAAGTTTTTACATGTCTTACTGATGCAGGAACTGATGCCGCATGTTTTTTAGAAGAAATTCCTTGGGACTGGCCGGATTCACCCCCTTTCCAGCATTGGCACGAGAATACGCAAATCAAACGGATCGGAGGGAAAATGAGAAACAGGTTTTTATCTTTGCTAGCTGCGACAATTTTTGTCTTCACTCTGTCTTCGGCAACGAGGGCGGAGACATTTACGGCCTATCTGTCAGGAGCCCAGGAAGTTCCCCCAGTAGCCACCAGCGCGACCGGTTACGCTCGCATCTTTGTGAATGAGTCGACCATGACTCTTACTTTTACGGTCGTCTTCAATGGCCTGGGCTCGGCCCAGACGGGTTCACATATACATGCTCCCGCCGCAGTGGGCGTGAATGCGGGAGTTGCCATCGATCTAGGCTCGGTGGGCGGGACATCGGGGACCATTCCGGTACGAGAAGCATCACTCCGCTCCAGTTGAGCCAGATCAGACAGCATCTCGGCTATGTGAATGTGCACTCGGTGAATTTTGGCGGCGGCGAGATCCGCGGTCAGCTGGGGATCCCCAGGCCGGTCGATTATGACGGTGATGGCCGCCAGGATTTTAGCGTCTTGAGATTTCCCGGAATGGGCGATCCGCGGCCGATTACCTACTGGAATCTTAATTCTACCTCCGGAACGCAGATCGTTGGCTGGGGCAACGCTTTGACCGACTTTCCGGTACCTGGTGACTATGACGGCGATGGCCGGGGAGATCTTGCTCTTTACCGCGCCGGGGCTGCCTTGGGCGACCTCAGTGTTTTCTGGATACTTCGTTCCAGCAACAATACTGCGTTGGCAATACAGTATGGCCAGTTCGGCGACCAAGCCCACTGCCGCGATTTCGACGGCGATGGTAAGACCGACCCGACGATCGTTCGACCGGGTGCGACGGCCAATGACCAATTGGTCTGGTGGATAAATCAAAGTGCGACGAGCACCGACCGCGTAGTTTCCTTTGGACAAACGGGTAACACCGCCGCTTTTGACAATCCCGTGGCGGGCGATTATGACGGGGATGGAAAATTCGATCTTGCCGTTTATCGGTTCACACTTGCACCGACCAACACCTTCATAATCCTTCGCAGCTCGGATGGGGCCATAACGTACCAGCAATGGGGGAACTTCAATACTGACTGGATTGTGCCCGGCGACTACGATGGCGACGGAAAATATGATCTTGCGGCTGCCCGGACCGGCGCTTCCCCAACAAGTCCTATGTTTTGGTGGATAAAGAACAGCAGTAACGGCCAGATTGATGTTAAGGGCTTCGGCCTCAGCTCGGACAGGCCGGTGCAGGGCGACTACGACGGGGATGCTCGAACTGATTTAGCCGTCTATAGAGGGGGGGCAACCACAGCAGCACAAAGCTTTTTCTGGGTCCTCCGAAGCTTTGACAATACGGCGCAACCGCTCGGATGGGGTCTCGGGGGGGACTTTCCTACAGCTTCATTTGACGCTCGGTAATTCAACCCGCTTTTGTTAACATGGTTCCGGCCCGGAATTCTTCCAGGCCGGAATTTTTTTTGACCAATGAGTCGATTTCTTCTATTGACGTTTGTGTCTTTGCTTTATGCTGTGGGCGTGTCCGGTCAGCAGCGCCCGCTGATCACCGACGACATCGACATTACACCTGCCGGCGCGATCGAGATCTCGGCCGGCGTCGATTTCTTTCAGAACGTCAAATATCCGTTATCCGGATTGAGAGGAGATTTGACCCGCGTCGGCGACGTACGGATCCGAAACGGCTTTGCATCGAATGTGGAACTGCAAGTCGAAGGCGTCATCCAAAATTTTCTTGCCATCAATTCGCAAACACTTCCATCTCCGATTCCCCTCAATATCACGGGCAATTCGACCAGTGATTTTGACGACATCGTCGTGTCGGCAAAAGTCCTGTTGCTACGCGAAACGCGAAACACCCCGGCACTCGGTATAAAGTTCGGTTTCCAACTGCCGAATACCGATCAGGCACGCGGCATCGGCACCAATCAGATAAACGTTTTTAGCAAGGTCATTGTCCAGAAAAAGTTTGGTAAGCGGGCGGGGCGGGCTCCGCGTGCAAATATTTACGGCAACATCGGCCTCGGTATCATGAACGCACCGCTGGCGAACTTTACTCAAAACGACGTGATCCTCTATGGCCTGGCTGGAATTTTTGAACTGACCGATCGCATCAATCTTGTCAGCGAAGTAAACGGACGTTACAGCTCGCGATCCGGCGTGGCCCCACTGGGCACAGAAAGCGTCGGGCAGTTTCGCGTTGGAACACAGATACGGGCATCCGGTCTTCGTTTTGATACAGCTGCGGTTTTCGGCCTGACGAAATTCAGCCCGCGCTCGGGCGTAACGTTCGGCGTAACTTACCTTTCACCAGTCTTCGTCCCGATCGCCAAATAAACTTTAAGAAATATTGATCGGCGAGTGTCCGTGCCCGAGCATCGGAGCGGTACGTATTGCTTCGGAAACAAAATTCTTGGCAATGCCGACGGCGTCGACGAGACTCTTCCCAAGAGCCCGATTCGCTGTGATCGCGGCCGCCAGCGTGCACCCGGTTCCGTGCGTTGCGGTGGTCTCTATATACTCTGCCTCGAACGTATGAATGTCGTCGCCGATATATAGATGATCGACTGCTTTTCTCCCGGACTGCGTTTCGTGATTTAGATGGCCACCTTTGATAAGCACATTCTTGGCACCCATCCTCTGCATTTCTTTAGCGGCAGCATGAACATCTGCTTGGGTTTCTATCCGCAGCCCCGTTATCCGTTCGGCTTCGGCCCGGTTCGGCGTGACCAGCTCAGACAGTGGAAACAAGACTTTTATCAGTGATCGAAGAGCATCGTCATCGATCAGATCAAATCCGGACGTCGAACGAACGACCGGATCGACAATCAATTTCGCTGCCCCCATCCTACCGATCAGCTGACCCGTTACTTTGATAACTTCGCGGGTCGGAAGCATTCCGGTCTTCAATGCCGCGATCTGGTAGTCCTCAATGATTGGCTTGATCTGACGGCGGACAGTTTCGGCGGTTTGATGCTCGGCGCCAAAAACTCCGACCGTGTTCTGAAAAGTTATCGACGAAACGACCGCCGCGCCAAAGCACCCGAATGACGAGAACGTTTTGATATCGGCGATGATCCCCGCCCCGCCCGAAGGATCGAGGCCCGCGATCGTCAAACAAACGGGTTTGGGCATAAACAAAACCTCAACGGGTGTACCGGATAAATTATAGACCTTCGCAAATCACGCGGCGGCTCGACCGGTCGTTCAGCGAACGGATCGCGGCAATCCCGGCCGCTCCCGCGGACAGCACGCTCTCGAAATTGTTTTGATCCACGCCGCCTAGTGCGATGACCGGAAAAGTATTGAGCTCGCGGCAGACGGCGCTCAAAGATTCGATGCCAACCGGCGGACCCTTTCCGGGTGTTTCGAAAATCGGGCCAAAAAAGATATAGTCGGCACCCGAGCGTGATGCAGATAATGCTTGCCCGATCGAATGGGTCGAAACGCCAATTACAATGTCACTCGAGATCGCTCGCCGAACAACATCCGGCTGAAGAGAGGTTTCCGGCAGATGTACCCCGTCGGCCCGCGCCGCGATAGCCACATCCAAACGATCGTTAACCAGAACGAGCGCCTCCGTCGAGCTCAAAATCTGGACGGCTTCGCTCACGAGGTGAAATAACAACCTGGCGGGCAAAGCCTTTTCCCGTATCTGGATCAGATTCACGCCGTCCGCGACAGCGTCTCGAATCGTCTCCAACAACCCATTTTTTATTATTTCGAAATTCGAAGGATCGGCTTCGCCGGCGGTGATCAGGCAGGTGTATGGACCATCTAGGAGAGGTTTCACTGTTGTCCGGTTTTCTCACCCCGGAGCATCGCGACACTCTGGTCGAAGTGTGCCGCTTCCCAGAACGCGATCACGATGTTCAAGACACCCAGACCAGTGACTGCTCCCCGGAACCAATTCGAAGCGACGGTCCTTTGCAGGATCGGGAAGCCCGCCCGGTCCGTGACGAACACAAGAAGGTAATTCTCACCCCAATGCCCAAAGAGCATGTCCCAGGGCGAAAGTACCAGATAGAACCCAAGCAACAGGCAGAGAACTATGAAAAAAATGACGGTCAGTTTCTCAACCATACCGTCAAATTATAGCTTCTTTCATTTTTTAGCGACAGTGCGGCCTAGTGACCGACAGCGATGTTCTTTACCCGTTCGCTTACATCGCGGAAATCGATATTTTCAGCGTAAACCTGTTCGAAATAACGACCAGCATTATCCGTGTCCCCTTCCGCTTCGTATGCAAGGGCAAGCTCGTACCAAATTCCCTGCTTCTCTTCATCGCCAAGACCTGGCGTCTCAAGTGCTCGCTGGTACCAGGTCAATGCGTGTTTAGGCATGGATTTCTGCATGAAGCAATGGCCCAGCAGATTCGAGCACTGAAAAAAGCGGCGTGTCGGATCGTTTGGCTGGACAAGCCCAATCGCATCCTGAAATTCTCTTATCGCCTCGTCGAGCAATCCCATCTCCTGATATGCGACGGCCGTGTGATAGTGAGTATCGTAATCCGAATCAGTTGCCGAATCGACCTCGTCGATCCCCAGCTCGTTCCGCAGATCGTCGATGCCAAATCCCGAGGAAGTGACGGCCTGGTTACCGTTGGTCGAAACGTCCGGCGACGGCGCGGCAACTTGTGCTGGTTCGTCTTCTTGCGTAGTTTCCTGAAGTTTGAGATGCGCCTCCAACTCGCGGACCTCAACACGATCACCAAATTCGCTCCGAAGTTCGCCGATCGCCTTGTCCGCCAGCTCGAGATAGCCGCTGTCAATATAAAACTTGATGCTGTCGATCTCACGCAGCAGGCGATCTTCGTTTATATCTCCGCCGGCTTCCGCAAATGTTGTCCCAGTACCATTGCCTGATTCATCGACGATCGCGAAATCGGCGAATTGAGTATCGTCGGAACTGGCGAGGTCCGATCCCTCCTGCAGCGTGGGCGTTTCCGCCGCGAAAGTTTCTAGCTCGGGTTCAGGTGGCTTTGGAGATCTCAAAAACTGCTCATCGAATAGGTTCACCGTCGCGTAAGTATCGTCGAAGCCGAACTGCTCATTGATCTGCTTTAGACGATCGGCATAATCGACCTCATAAGGAGCGATCATCACAAGCTGCGACAGCGCGAATCGCTCGTCATCCACCGATTCCTTTTGCCGGGCAGCCGCAGCCAGTTGTGCGAGCGCCTCGAGCATTCCCGACTCATCGCGCTGCCACGCGGAAAGCCGAGCCCTCAGCCGCAATCCTTCGAGCTGTTCCGGATCGAGAACCAGCAGCTCGTTGAGAAGCGACTGGAACTCGTCGGCCTCGCCCGCTAAAAGCAAGTGCTCGGAGGCCATGGCCATCACTCGGCCCGCCGACTCAGCATCACTATTTTTCAGATAGATCCGGGCAAGCGCGACAAGCTTCGGATAGGTCGCCGGCTCCTTCTCGATAAGTCCTATGACAGTCTTCTCGGCCTCGGCAGTATTTCCCGCCTCGAGATAACAATCGATCAATAGATGTAGGACATCGCGATCATTGGGTTCAGCAGAATGTATTTCTTCCAGCCGCCCGGCCGCATTCGCCGCGGTTCCAAGGGCGAAATGTGATTGTACAAAGGCGGCAAGTATCTTCGGGTTAATCGGCGTTAGTTCAAGAGCTTTCTCAAACGCCTCGGTCGCCTCCGCGTGTTTGGATTTCTTCGCCAGGCGAACGCCGGCTTCGTGGAATGCAACTGCCGCCTGTTCCGGTTGATCTTCGTCGAGATATGCCGATGCGAGATCTAGTTGAATTGTCGTGTCGGTCGGATCGAGCGAAGCGATCTGCTTTCGAACTTCAAGGGCGTCGATCTTTTGGCCTTCACTCTCGTAATATTCGGCAACGACCTTGTAGTGTGAACGGGCCTCATTTATCGAACCCTTGAGTTTATATAGTTCGGCGAGCTTTTCAGTGATCTCGATCGAACCGGGTTGGATCTTGGCGATCTTGTTGTAAAGGGCGATGGCTTTCTGGGCGAAGCCCTGCTTGCTGTAATGTTCCGCTACCTTTGTATAGCAGCTAACCGCCTGTATCTTTTCGGCGTTCTTGGTGTAGAGATCGCCGAGCATATTCAGCGTCCCAAAATCTTTCGGATCGTTGGCGACAACCTGCTTATACTCCCCGATAGCAGACTGAATCTTCCCCTGTGCGAGATACCGTTCGGCATTTCGCATAGCCTTTGTTTTGTCGAAAACCATGATGGACTTTAAACGATCTGGAACCCAGCGGATCAAAAGGAGGAAACGGCCATGTTTGCTAATGGTCTGTCGGAGCGTACAGGCGTGTAAATGGTCATACCTGCAAAGAATAAACTAGCACAGGCCGGAAAAAAGTGTCAACAACATTTGTCTGGGTTAAACACCTTCGATTATGACTTTGCGGGACGAATCTTTGATTTTTGCGATTGTTTTTTCTAGGCTTAAGCTTCTGACTCAGAGCAACTTTCATATGCAAGCACTCATTCTCGCCGGCGGAAAAGGAACTAGACTGCGTCCCCTGACGGTTTATACCCCTAAGCCCATAGTGCCGATACTAAATCGTCCGTTACTTCAATATCAACTCGAAATTCTCGCCCGCGCCGGCATAATGGATATTACACTTTCACTGAACTATCAGCCGAATAAGATCGAGGACCTCCTCGGTGACGGATCCGACTTCGGTGTAAACCTCCGGTTCATAACAGAACCGAGCCCTCTGGGCACCGCTGGAGCGTACAAGTTCGCGGCCGGGTCTCTCCAGGAAACAACCGTGGTCTTTAACGGTGACATCATTACGGACGTCGACGTCGCGAGCGTCATTGAAACGCATCGAGCCAATTCGGCACAAGCAACGATATTGCTTGCACCGGTTGAGGATCCATCGAAATTCGGTCTCGTGGAGTCGGGGAAAAAAGGTGAGGTCATTCGATTTCTCGAGAAACCGTCGCCGGAGACGGCGGCGGATCTTACAACAAAGAACATCAATGCCGGCATCTACGTTCTCGAACCCAGTGTTCTCGATCTCGTACCTGCGGGGAAGAACTGCTCGTTTGAATACGACGTATTCCCATCCCTTATTGAAAAAAGACGTCCGTTTTTTGCCCACATAATCGATCACGAGTATTGGCGCGACGTTGGAACGCCCGCCAGCTATCTGTCGGCACACCATGATTTTCTTAGCGGAAGGATCAAAAACTTTTTCAATCCCGCCGATGGCGTAAGCGACATCGCCACGACCGCAGACGTCGATTCAATTTCGATAATCGGCGAAGGCAGCGTGATTAAACCCCACGCTCGGATCACGAACTCGGTTCTCGGTCCGGGAGTCCACGTCGATGAAAAGGCCTCGATCGCGAATTCGGTTATCTGGGCCCACACAAGGATCTCAAGCTCGGCCGAGATCGACGGCGCCGTCATAGGGAAGAGCTGCTATATCGGCAGGAATTGCGACATTCGTCCGGGTGCCGTTCTGGGTGACAAAACTTCCCTTCCGGACTATTCAAGGACTTAACCGTTCGCATTCGACGATTCCCTTAATCTATGCCTGAACTCCCGGAAGTCGAGATAGTCGCCAGATCACTGGATAAGCTTGTCGCGAATCGCAAGATCGTTTCGTCGGAATTGCTGCGTCCGCGGCTGGCACCCGATACGGATCCCGAAACATTCTCGGCCGATCTCAATGGCGCGAGCGTCAATTTTGTCCACCGTCGCGGCAAGCACGTCCTCTTCGATCTCGACAACGGCCGGACGCTGATCACACATCTCCGAATGAGCGGCAAATTTATGCTGCTGGACGGCGAGTGGGCCGATCCGAAATTCACGCATGCCGTTTTTCATTTCGAAGACGGGACGCGTCTGGTCTTTCAGGACCAGCGCCATTTCGGGCTGATGAAAATAGTCGGGACGAGCAAACTAGGCGAAGCGAAAGAAATAAAAAAACTCGCGCCCGAGCCGTTCGGCGATGACTTTTCGTTTGAGTATCTACGCACCACATTACGGACGTCGAAACGGAGCCTGAAGGAGTTCCTTCTCGATCAAACAAAGGTTTGCGGGCTGGGCAATATTTACGCCGCCGAGGCGATGTTTCTTTCGCGAGCGAACCCTCGGATTCTCGCCTCTAAACTTTCGAAACCGAAGACCGCGGCGCTCTTTGCAAACATACGTCTCGTGCTGTCTGACGCGATCGCTCTGGGTTCATCGATGGCTGTCGTTCCGCACGACATCGGGGGAAGTATCTACGGCAAGGATAGCGACTGGAAGTGGCGCGTTTACGATCGCGAAGATGAGCCGTGCGCCAACTGCAAATCGCCTATCAAGCGGATCGTCCAGGCGGGACGCTCGACCTACCTTTGTCGCGTCTGTCAGCGAAGGTGAATCCGGTGCGTATAAGCAAAACTCGCCGGTATCGACGCGAGCGCCTGAAAATCAGGGACATTCTTTGCGTGTGAGCGGCCCGGCGGACCTGTCTTTATAGTGCTTGACACTGCTTCCATAAAGACGCATCATGGCGTCTAATAATTCGTGGTGAGTTAATGCGACTTGCGACCACGTTAAATAAACCGCTAAACAGCCTAACTTGATTCAGATTTGAAAAGTCTCGCTGTTTTGGCGAGACTTTTTGATTTTC
>JBBKXD010000088.1:0-18276 GCA_037969295.1 Pyrinomonadaceae bacterium
CCGCCCATCATCTGCTCGTCCCCTCGACTCGATGCAGACATCATTGCACCGCCAAGAATGACATATACGAGAAAGAAAATGATGCCGCCGAGGAGTTGTAGGCCGGCCAGAACGAAATAAAAGATGCTGAGTAGTTTGTTGTGATCTCTTGCAGTCATAATCTCTCCGAAAATAACCCCTTGATCTCAATCAAATTAGGCGCGTTGCCTAGGTGTTGTTGCGCTTTCGACCTACAGGCGTTCGACCGCCATTGCGACTGAATTGCCCCCGCCGAGACACAGTCCCGCGACACCCCGCTTTGCACCGCGCCGTTTCATTTCATAAAGCAGTGTCGTCAAAACGCGGCTGCCGGAATTTCCGATAGCATGACCCATCGCAACCGCACCGCCGTTGACGTTTACAAGATCGGGGTTGATGCCGAGCTCTTTCATCACGCCCAGCGCCTGCACCGAGAATGCTTCGTTTAATTCGAACAACTCGACGTCTTCGAGCGACCATCCCGCTTTCGCCACCGCGCGGCGTACGCCCTCGACGGGAGCGAGCATGATGAACTTCGGCTCGATACCGGAAACAGCATACGAAACAATGCGTGCCAACGGTTCTACGCCAAGCTCCGACGCTTTATCACTGGACGTAACGACGAGTGCCGATGCGCCATCGTTTACGCCCGGAGCGTTGCCGGCCGTGACGGTTCCACCGTCTTTCTTAAATGCGGGTCTCAATTTTCCGAGGGCGTCGACAGTTGTATCCGGGCGGACTGGCTCATCGTAATCCAAAATAAAAGGATCGCCTTTTTTCTGCGGTATCTCGATCGGGATTATTTCGTCCTTGAAATAACCCTTCTCCTGAGCCTCGTGCGCCTTGCGGTGCGAATCGAACGCGAACTGGTCCTGCGTCCCGCGTGTGATCTGATGCTTGTCGGCGACGATCTCGCCCGTGTTTCCCATGTGCCAGTCTTCGAACGGGCACCACAGTCCGTCATGGACCATCAGGTCGATGACACTCTGGTTTCCCATTCGATAACCGTCACGAGCACCGGGCATTGCATATGGAATGTTCGACATCGATTCCATCCCGCCCGCGACGACAAAATCCGCGTCGCCGAGTTTGATCGACTGTGACGCTAGAGCAACCGCACGCAGTCCCGATCCGCACACCATATTTACGGTCAGTGCCGAGACTTCAGGCGGCAGTCCGGCTTTCATCGCCGCCTGTCGCGCCGGAGCTTGTCCGATGCCGGCCTGAACGACACAGCCCATTATTACTTCGTCGATCTTTGCGGGATCGACACCAGAGCGTTTCACCGCTTCCTTGATCGCAATCGCACCGAGCTCGGGCGCCGTAAAGCCCTTCAGAGCTCCTTGAAACTTTCCGGTCGGCGTTCGTGCCGCACTTATGATCACCGCTTCTTTGTTATCTGCCATGATGAGGTCCTGTATGTATGAATTTCGGGTACTAAAACAAAAGTATATTTTCGCATCTAGGCTTCATATCTGCAATTCTGGAGCAAGTTCGGTACCGGGCGATGCTGTGGTTCTGATCGTCTTTGCGCCTTTGCGGCTTTGCGGGGAAAAAGACTGACGGGTTCCCGCTAAGCCGCAAAGACGCAAAGCAACGTGCCTCAGTTCTCGCCAATATCCTCATTCCAAACATCAGGATTATCAGCTATGTAGCGCGCGAGCATCGCGATGCACTCAGATGAATTCAGATCGATCACATTCACGCCGTTTTCGCGCAACCAATCGATGCCTCCTTCAAAAGTTACGGATTCGCCGACAACGACTGTCCCGATGCCGAATTGGCGGACCAGTCCGCTGCAATACCAGCACGGCGCGAGCGTCGTCACCATGATCGTGTCTCGATAACTTCGCTGGCGACCCGCTTTTCGAAACGCATCAGTCTCGCCATGAACCGAAGGGTCGTCTTCCTGGACTCGCCGGTTGTGCCCGCGTCCAAGCAGCTTCCCTTCGCTGTCAAATAACGCGGCGCCGATCGGGATGCCACCCTCTACTAAACCCATCCGGGCCTCCTCGATTGCTACATCGAGCATCTGCGAATAGTTATGATCCATATTTAGAAGATGTCGCCGATACATACATGTAACCAAAACAGCCCGAGTCGGGCAAGTGAGGTTGATAAACGGTGAAAGGAGCCTATCATGGACATTAACTCGCATATGTCTACCATTCACAGTTTTGTTCCCGGGGATTTTCTGATCTTTCAGCTTGAGAGCGGCTACGCACTTTTGCGAGTCCTGGCCGTTGACGAAACAGATGCAGACGAAGTGTGGCACCTCGCTGCGTACAAAGATCTCTTCCTCGACGTCGAGGCCGTCGATAAGGCGCTTGACGCTGTTACGACGAGTTTAAGCATGGAGAAGCCGCATGTGGCCTTAACGAACCGGGCATTCGAGAGCACCCCGGTCGCACGGATGAGAAATGTTCCGCTGAGGGAAGATGAACTGGAAGATCTCAAAACATGGAAGCTCTCCGCCGAAAAAGCGGTTTCGGACCGGTCGATAAGACTTCTTCTGGGGCTACGCTAGACGACGACGCTCGAGTTCGATGGCTATCAGCTCGAGTTCGCGACTCATCTGTCCTGTCACCGACGAATTCTCATGGGCGCGTCGGATCAAATACGGGATCGCATCCGCCACCGGCCCGTACGGGACATATTTCGAAACGCTATAGCCGTTTTTCGCGAGAACGTATGAGAGGTTGTCGCTCATGCCGTAGAGCTGCGAGTAAAAGATGTGCGGATGATTATGCGAGAGACCGCGCTGGTGCATCATCTGGGCGAGAAGCTGCGTGCTCCGTTCGTTGTGCGTACCGGCGACAAACGCAATGTCTTCGAGATGATCTATGCAGTACTCGAGCGCCGCATTGTAATCCCGGTCCGTCGATTTCTTATTTGGCTGGATCGGAGATTCATAGTCCAGTTCTTCAGCCCGGGCCCGCTCCTTCTCCATATAAGCGCCGCGGACAAGCTTTACCGCCAAAACATATCCGTCAGAACTGGCCTGCTTCCGCGCGTCTCGCAAATACTGCAGCCTGTCGTTTCGATACATTTGGAGCGTGTTGAAGACGATCGGCGCCCGACGATTATATTTCTCCATCATCTCGGTTGCGAGACGATCGATTGCGTCCTGTATCCAGCTTTCCTCGGCATCGATAAAAACCGGCTGGCCTAATGAATGCGCGAATTCACAGATCTCGTTTACGCGGGTGTGAATACTCTCGCACTTCGCCTGTCCCTTTGCGTCGAGTTTCTTCTTCTTGCTGATCTTCTCGAGCGTGCCCAGCGGGGCGATACCCGTGACCTTAAAGACAGCGAAAGGAATGTTCGGATCGTTCTTGGCCCGTTCAATAGTGCGGATGATCTCGTCCTTTGTGTTATCGAAATCGGCTTCGGTCGATTTACCTTCGATCGAATAGTCGAGGATCGTTCCGATATTGGCCTCGCCGAGCCGGTCGATAACCGCTTCGCATTCGCGAATCGTTTCACCGCCGCAGAATTGTTCAAAGATGGTGTCCTTGATCAGACCTTCCACTGGCAGCCCAAGATATAGCGCAAACTTTGCGGCGCGCGTTCCGATGGCGTTCAGGAACGGCGAGTTGAGCATTTTAAAGAGGCGATATTTTTCCCTAAGTTCGGCGTCGGATTTATCTGCGAACGCGGTTTCGGTGTCGCGGAAGTCCAGCTTGAATTCGCTCATAAAAATCGGATTCTAGCATATTAGCCGCCAGCACACAGAACTGCGGGACAACATGGTTGCGGGCGAAATTGTAACTGGCGCAAGTTTCCCTTATCATTTCTGTTTTAACTCTGTGCCCTCTGTGGCGAGTTTCTTATGAGTAAATCACTTCCGAAAAGATCGGAGAACTATTCCGAATGGTACAACGAGATCGTCAAGCGGGCGGATCTCGCCGAAAACTCCGCGGTGCGCGGGTGTATGGTGATCAAGCCTTATGGCTACGCGATCTGGGAAAAGATGCAGCGCGCGCTCGACGACATGTTCAAGGCGACGGGACACGTAAACGCCTACTTCCCACTTTTTGTTCCGAAGTCGTTTCTTGAAAAGGAAGAGGAACATGCCGAAGGTTTCGCAAAGGAATGCGCGGTTGTTACGCATTACCGTTTGAAAGCCGGTCCTGATGGAAAGGGGCTGGTCGTCGATCCGAACGCGAAGCTTGAAGAGGAACTGATAATCCGCCCGACCTCGGAAACCGTGATCTGGAATACCTATAAGAATTGGATCCAGTCGTGGCGTGATCTGCCGCTGCTCATAAATCAGTGGTGCAATATCGTCCGGTGGGAAATGCGTACACGTCTGTTCCTCCGCACGACCGAGTTCCTTTGGCAGGAAGGACACACTGCCCATGCGACCGAACAGGAAGCGGTCGAAGAGACCGAACGAATGCTCGGCGTTTACGCGACGTTTGCCGAAGAGTGGATCGCCCTACCGGTCATCAAAGGAGTGAAATCCCCGAACGAGCGATTCGCGGGTGCAGTAGAAACATACTGCATCGAGGGTCTGATGCAGGATGGCAAGGCGCTACAGTGCGGTACGTCGCATTTCCTCGGCCAGAACTTTTCTAAGTCGTTCGACGTCCAATTTGTCAACAAAGAAAACCAGCTTGAATATCCGTGGGCGACCTCCTGGGGAGTCTCGACGCGTTTGATGGGTGCGCTGATCATGGCGCACTCGGATGACCAAGGCCTGGTGCTGCCGCCAAGGCTGGCGCCGATACAGGTCGTCATCGTACCGATCTATAAAACTCCTGAAGATCTGGCGAAGATCAGTGAGAAGGCAAATCCCATATTCGAAGAATTGAAAGCGGCGGGAATCTCGGTGAAATACGACGACGACGATAAGCAACGCTCTGGCTGGAAGTTTGCCGAGTATGAGCTGCGTGGTGTTCCGATCCGGCTCGGTTTGGGACTGCGCGATCTCGAGAACGGTACTGTCGAGATCGCCCGCCGCGATAATCTGACAAAAGAATCGCGGCCGATCGATGGCGTGGTCGAGCATATCAAGGCGCTGCTCGATGAAATTCAGGCGAACATATACGAGCGAGCTCTGAAGTTCCGCGAGGATAATACGTTTCGAGTAGATTCATGGGATGAATTCCAGGCCCAGATCGAACGCGGTGGATTCATCTCAGCACATTGGGATGGAACTGCCGAGACCGAAGAGAAGATCAAAGACGCAACTAAGGCAACCATCCGCTGCATTCCACTTGCCGGTCCCGACGAAAACGGAAAATGCGTCTATTCCGGTGCTCCTTCAAGTAGACGCGTGATATTTGCTCGGGCCTACTGATCACTCGTACAAACGTTTCATCCGCGCCAACCTCATCGCCTTGCGCCTGATCAAAAGCTGACCGATGTGAAATCCAGTGTTGCCGCTAAAGATTTTTGACGAACAGCCAGACACTAACGCCAATAAGTGCGACGGAAATCGCGCAAAGAACCCGCAGCACGAGAGAGTCCGGCTCGTTGAAGAATATTATCGTCGATCCGACATACAGCAGCGGAAGCACCAAAGCGAGGCCGGCCATTTCAAAGGCTACTCGGCGATTATCGCCGCGCCTCCGGCGCTCTTTTTCTTTTTCGCTGATGTCGGGCGCCGGAAGGCGAAAGTATCGCAGCCATTCCATATGCGGAAACGCGTAGGACAGGCGGTTCATGACGAACGCGCCCAGAATTCCTGCGCCGAGGATCATCTTAATGCTGTCTGGTAGGAACGATTCCATTCAGGGTTGGTCGGAGAGAGGTCGTTGGTCGAAGCCGAAAGCTTGAAATAGGAAAGTGGGGAGCAGGGGAATTAGGTCTAGACCACGTCAAAGCGCGGAGAACCTGAACACATAGTATCAGACTCACCGCGCGGTCGAACAGCACTTTTTATCGACTCAAAAGAGTATCGACGGCAGAAACGACCCACGCGGTTCCTGATAAAGTCCGCGGCTCATTAGCGTCAACGGCTGAACAACCTTCAAGCCGTTCGCGAAACACCAGCGCAGTAGATCTCCATTTCGAGTCGGCAATAATAAGCCCGGTCCGGCGAACTCTTCCGCTGCCCCGATCAGGGCCTTCACGTCCTCGTTTGATTCCCCTACGGTGTGGCCGAAGAATCCGACGCCGGTCGTATAACCTGTTATCCGTCCGTCGTGTTCGACAACCTTCGCCGTTCCCTGTTCGATTGCCCCGGCGACTTCGTTGTGTCGGGTATGCCCGTGCACGAGCCGCGAAACAATGTCGATACCCGGAAGATCGTCGACGGTCATTCGGCGAACCGCATAGCCTTCGACCTTTACTCCGATCGACGTTCCCTGCACCGCGGACAGCGGTTCGACCGTGTCAAAACCGAGTTTCGTATAAAACGATAACGAACGGTTGTGATAGGCGGCCTGAACCAAGCGGACGGACACGGTTCCCTTCTCATCAGCATGGCGCAGTACATCGTTCATTAGAGTACGCCCGATCTTCGAGTTCTGGACATTCGGATCGACCGTGACGGGGCCGACGCCGGCGACAGCATCGCTTTCCCAAAGAAAGTTGCTGCCGACCGTCTGGCCGCCTTGTTCGGCGACAACGGAATAGATGTCAGGAAGCGAAAGCATCATCGCCATCAAACCCGCCGCGACCTCCGACGATGGAAAGTCGCGTGGAAACTTATGAGCGTCAGCGATTGACGCGAACGCCGCGTAGCAAATCTCGCCGAGTATTTGCGCATCCTCGGGCCGTCCTGGCCGCAGAGTCAATTCGATGGCTGTTTTCTGCGTTTGCATTTCGTGATCCCTCCACGAATCAACGCGAAAGATCCTTTCAATTAGTGTCAAACAAAAAAATGGGCCCTTTCCTTTCGGAAAGAGCCTCTCCCCCTTGTTCGTTTGTGGAAGCGTCAGCAACCTGAGTCAGTACCTTAAGATTCTTGATCGATCTGCAGCTCTGTGTGCTACCACCTTTCCACTTGCTGCCGACGTGGTAACTGCATCGGCTATGCCATTGCAGTACAAACCAATGTTTGGAGTAGTTTAAGTAAATAAGTAGCTTCGGTGGCCCTGAAGAGTTATACGATATGGTGCAGTGCTTACGTCAGAATCCCCTTCGGCAGCGTTTAACCTCATTGTATAGGCAAGCGACCCACTTCAACCGCGCGCTACCGCAGGTGGTTCTGACTGGACCGGCAGAAGCGACAAGCCATCCGGCATGCTAAATTTAACCCATGGCGAAACAGAGCGCAGGACTCTTGTGCTATCGAACGAAAGACGGTGTGCTGGAGCTTTTCCTCGTTCATCCGGGCGGACCGTTCTGGAAAAATAAGGACAAGGGCGTATGGTCGATAGCAAAGGGAGAATTTTCGGGTGAACCACCGCTCGAAGCAGCCCTGCGTGAACTAAAAGAAGAGACAGGGTTCGAGGTGCGCGGCCCGTTCATCGAGCTGACGCCGATAAAACAAAAAGGCGGGAAGTGGGTTTACGCGTTTGCCGCGGAGGCGGACTTCGACCCTGCGGATCTGAAAAGCAATACCTTCACCATGAAATTTGCCTCCGGCGGCTCAAAGGAATTTCCGGAAGTCGATCGCGGCGACTGGTTCTCCATCGATGAAGCGAAAGAAAAGCTCCTCGAGGCGCAAACAAAATTAGTAACCGAACTCGCCAACAAGCTCGGCACCAACGACTGAACTTCCGTAAATTTGGTTTAGCGTATATATAAGATAGGCCGCGTGCCGCAAGCACGCATTGACTTGCCCTCGTGATGCGAGCACGATAGAAGCGAAACGAGCTTCGCTTACTCTTTTTTCAGCTTACCGAATATTTCGGCCATCCTGACTCAAACAGCAACGTACAATGACGGCCGCGACGACCGTCTCAAGAGAAGGGAGATATATATGTCCGATAAATTAGACCTGATCGACACGATCGCACAGCAAGACAACCTTTCGACGTTCTCCAGAATAATGGGGACTTCAGGCACGAACGAATTGTTCGGCGGCGATGGAAGTTTCACGGTATTTGCACCGACCAACGACGCCTTCGCCAAGATCCCCGACGAAAAACTTAATGCTCTCATTAATGAGGAGAAGCAGGTCCAACTCAAGGCTCTCCTTTCCTATCACATTCTGCCTGGCAAAGTGATGGCTGCCAGTTTGAAATCCGCCAAGTCCGTTACGGGACAGGAAGTGATGATCACAGATATAAACGGGATCAAGATCAACGCATCAGTTTTACAGGCGAGGAACCTTGAAGCAACAAACGGTGTCGTCCACGGGATCGATACGGTGTTGCGACCTCCTGTTCCTTACGGAAATAAGCCGATTCTTTAGAGTACATTCCAAACGAGGCCGTGCTGATCGCCACCTGGTCTGATCAGCACGGCGATTTTGATGCGGTCATCCAAACAGGCTTCCCTGTGCGTTCTCGATCGGCGGATCGTCGACTTTTTCGACATGCGTTTCTTCGCTTGATACCGGCGCGACCATCCGGCGAAGATCCGTGAACGAAGTATCAGGATCTAACCACTTCGCATAATCGTACTTATGGATCACGACAGGCATTCGCCGCTTTGTGTGGATCGGGTGGACTATGTCGTTGGCGTCGGTAGTCATGATCACACCGCAGCGTTTAATTTCACCCTTTATTTCACAATCGCGTGCAATGCCTCCGAACGCGAAAAGCGGTTCGTCAAATGTAAATACGTGACGGCTTTTTCCGGCGTCCCATTCAAAAAATCCCGTCGCCGGAATCAGCACCCGGTCGGTGCGAAAAGCATCTGAGAACATTCTTACCTTTGTGATCGTTTCGGCTTTCGCGTTTATTGCCCTTCTCGCTACGCCGCTGTTATCCGTGTCTTCGATCGTCCACCATATGTCCTCGGGACGGTTCGCGTTATTGATCGCGGTGATCCACTCGCCAGGGAAAACCTCTTCGCGCATTTTGTACCCGTGAATGTCGAAATAGTCGAGGCCGTCAATGAGGTTGAAGTGTTTAATGACGTCTTTCTTGAGTGCCTTACGAATGTAACGTCCGCACATACGGACGAGGATAGCATGGAAGTAAGTAGTAGGCAGGAGGCAGGTGGCAGGTGGCAGGAGGAAGTTACGTTGTCGTATTTTGGCTGCTCGGCAAGTGCTGACAACCGCTCCGTGCACTTCCGCGTGTTCTATGGTTTTTAGCCAAGTTGACCGTAGAACACGCGGATTGCCCGGTGGTACCCCCTCCGTTTCCCCCAAGTGTACACACAATAACTTCAACTTTATTCAAGCCATCGACGTCTAACTGCTGAGTGCGAAGTTTCGTATTCAGACGGGTTTCTGGAGTAAGATTCTCGTTCGAAAAGCATGCTTACACGAGTTTGATGTTGAATGATCTGACCGATGAAAGGCTTGTCGAGCTGGCCGTTTCGAGGAATTCGGACGCTTTCGGCGAAATCGTGAAGAGATGGGAGCGAAAGATATTTGCTCTCTGCTTCGGTATGCTTGGACGCGAAGACGACGCCCGTGATGCGGCACAAGAGACATTTATCGCGGCGTACCGCAACATTGCGAACTTCCGCGGCGAAGCGAAGGTCTCATCCTGGCTTCACCGCATTGCGGTCAATCAGTGTTTGACGACGAAGCGGCGAGCCCGGACCCGATCGGAGGAATTCCTTGACGATGAGTCCGGTGAAGGAGATAGGGTTTTTGTCGCACCCGAGCATCGTTCGCCGGCAAATACGACCGAAGCGACCGAGCGACTTACGATAGTTCGGCAGGCCGTGAGTTCCCTTCCTGTGGATTTGAGGCAGGTGATCGTCATGAAGGAATTTGAGGAAATGACGTTTCAAGAGATCTCGGACACGTTGGAGTTGCCGTTGAGTACAGTAAAAAGTCGGCTCTACACGGCGCTTCGACAGTTGCGAATGAAATTGGAGCAGGTTTCGCTAGAGATAAGTTAGGTGACGAAAATGAACGACGTTAGCTTTTCAGAATGTAAGATCACTTCCGACATGGTCCCGTATATTTACGGCGAGATGTCTGGGCGGGAAAGATCAGCGTTTGAATCGCATCTCGTGGCTTGTACCCTGTGCACGGATGAATTCGCCTCGATCTCGAATGCGAGATACGAAGTTTACGACTGGAAAAAGCTTGAATTCGATCCGCTTCAAACTCCTCGTTTCGTGGTACCGAGTGAGAAATCTGTTGAGTCATCTGGGTTTGGGTGGATTGAGAAGCTTCGCGCAGTCTTTGCCACCGGCTGGCTGGTTCCCGGTGCCGCGCTTGCAACCTTGGCGATCATTTCCGTTTTCGCCACGGTTCTTATTTCTTCGCGTGACAATCGCCAGGATATAGCCGAGAAGAGTGATAAACCCAAGACTTCGGCGGTCGACAGTTCGCTGGTAAAGGCGGAAACAGGCCGTACGGAAACCGCAACGACCTCTGAGAATAGAATTAATAACGATATTACGAACGATCGTCGTGAGCGAGAGCTCAAACCGCTTCGGATCGCAGCTCCGGCGCAAAGTCGGGAGCGGAATCCGGTCCGGAACTCAAAGTTGACGCGGCCCCAACCCATCGAAGCAAAACAGACAATAGCGAGGAACTTGGAGAAAAGCGTTCCTCGGCTTAACGAGTTTGCCGATGATGAAGATACGTCACTTCGATTAGCGGAGCTGTTCGAAAATATTGAAGCCAGAAAATAGGTCGATACTGAAATGAAATACGCAAAACTCTTCTTTTTATTCTTGGCGGTGTTGGCGGCTGCCGCGAGCGGTGCCTACAGCCAGGATGGCCCTCCGGCGGGTGGCGGTTCGCAGGATGAGCGTTTCGACGAGCGGCGGCCTAATTTACTCGCCGAGCTCGGATTATCGAGAGAGCAGATCCAACAGATCCGGCGGATGAACCAGGAACGCCGGCCGGCGATGATGCAGGCACAGCGCCGAATGCAGGAAACGAATCGCGCCCTTGACCTGGCGATCTACCGCGACTCAGTACGTGACGAAGAATTTCAGACTCGTCTAAAAGACGTCCAGTCCGCCCAAGCAGAGCTTGCTCGCCTACGGTTTGAAAGCGAGCTCTCAGTACGAAAGGTGCTGACACCCGAACAACTCGTCCGGTTTCGCGAGTTGAGACGACGTTTTGCCGAAGCTCGCGAAGCGGAAATGCGCGATCGTCGCGTGCGTCGCGGCGGTGGAGGAATGCCGCCTGTTCGCGACGGAGTTCCGCAGCGGCCACCAGAGAATTATTAAAAATTCGTAAAACACCAAAGCAGCCGAGTCCAGTAATGGACCGGCTGCTTTGGTGTTTGGCGTTTCCTATGGTTCGTTGTACCCTTTATCAAATCCCAAGCTAACTCGCATTTAGACCCGCTAAATGAATCCACTCGCAAAATTTCTTGATGAGCTGCAGGAAGTAAGTTTGCTGCTATGGAGTGTCTTAACCGGACTTTTTCGGACTCCGAGATATCCCGGCGAAATCATCCAGCAGATGGACCTCATCGGTGTCGGATCGCTTCCGATCGTTTTGCTGACAGGTTTTTTCACAGGCGGCGTTCTGGTGCTCCAGACATTCCCGACTCTGCAGTATTATGGCGTTCATAACGAAGCCGGTCGCTCGGTCGCGACGTCTCTCGTTCGAGAGCTTGGACCGGTTTTGACTGCTCTTATGGTTTCCGGACGCATCGGATCGGCAATTTCAGCCGAGCTCGGCTCAATGGTGGTCTCGCAGCAGATAGATGCGATGCGAGCGCTCGGCAGCGACCCCATCAAGAAACTTGTTACACCTCGGCTGATCGCACTCATCGTGATGCTGCCACTGTTGACCGTGGCAGCGGATATTTTCGGCATTCTCGGCGGCGGAACAGTGGCTTCGTATATTTTCGATCAGGATGTAAACGTCTTCCTGAACTCCGTCCGCAACGGCATTACGACAGAAGACATACTCGGTGGGATCATTAAGCCCGTTTTTTTCGGCCTGCTGATCGGCGGCATCGCGTGCTACAAAGGACTGAGCACGACCGGCGGCACGGTCGGTGTTGGCCGCTCGACAATTAACGCCGTCGTACTGTCGTCGATCTGGGTCATCATTTTTGATTTTTTTCTCGCCAAGGCGATTCAATCCGTGCTTGGCGTCGGCGTGATCTAGCCGCAGTGCTTCCCGAATATTATGTTTTCGTCATCCGAAATCGAGGTCTTAGATAATGTCGACCCGCCGCTTGAGCCGATGGATCTCGAGGATGCGGTTGATGAACCTGAACGCACCAAGTCAGCGATCGAGTTTCGGGATGTTCATTTAGCGTTCGACGATAAAAAGGTTCTCGACGGGGTCAGCTTCACCGTGCGGCGCGGAGAAACTAAGCTTATTCTGGGGCGAAGCGGCGGCGGGAAGTCCACAACGGTGCGGCTTATTCTCGGTCTCTTGAAGCCGGATGCAGGTCGCATTCTCATCGGCGGTGAAGACATAACCGACTACACGGAAGAAGAGATGATGGAGGTTAGGAAGAAGATCGGGATGGTCTTTCAAGAAGGAGCCCTTTTCGATTCTCTTTCTGTTTACGAGAATGTCTCCTATCGGCTCCGTGAGCAGGGCGTCATCGATGAAGAGGAGGTCGAACAGGAAGTCCGGCGAATGCTCCGCTTCGTTGATCTTGAAGACGCGATAGACAAGATGCCCGACGAACTCTCGGGCGGTATGCGGCGAAGAGTCGGGATCGCCCGGGCTCTGGTCGGTGATCCGGAGATCGTACTTTTTGACGAGCCGACGGCGGGCCTCGATCCTCCGACGGCGCGAACGATCTGTCAACTTGCGATCAAACTTCGGGATCTGCAAGATGTCTCTTCGATATTCGTTACACACGAAATGAACAACGTTCAATACCTTTCGTCCGAATATGCCACGGTCGACACCGAAGGCCGGGTCGTGTACGAGAAGGAAGGGGAACGACTTTGTTTGATAAATACGGAAGTGTTAATGTTTCGGGATGGAAAGATAATCTTCAACGGTTCCGATGAACGTCTGCGAAATTCCGGCGACGAATACATTCATCGTTTTATTCACGGACACAGGACTTAGTCACTTAGCATGGTGGAGACCAAAAAAACACTAACGTTTAGCAAGCTCCGGGTCGGTATCTTTGTTCTGATCGGGTTGGCTGTGCTGGGGTTTCTGATATTAAACTCAAGCGGCGACTTCAACCCCTTCGAGAAGAAGATTCGCCTTAAAGCGCGGTTTGCCGCGGCCGACGGACTTCGCGAAGGGTCCGAAGTACAGCTTGCGGGCGTACGCATCGGCAAGGTAGAAACCGTGAGGCTCCTGCCGCCCGACAGCCCCGAAGATTTCAAAATCGAGGCGGTTATGATCGTCGGTTCGGAATTGAATGGCCAGCCGATCAATGAGCGCATCCGAACGGATTCGAATGCTCAGCTGATCGCGACCTCGCTGCTCGCGAACGACAAGATAATAAATATCTCGCCGGGCACTGCAAAAGGCACTCCGGTTTCCGAGAACGACATACTTGAATCGCGCGTAGCGATCTCGATCAATCAACTCACTCAGACGGGTAACGATCTGCTCGAGCAGATCAACAAAATAGCCATCCCCGCGAATGAGATCCTAAACAAGGCGAATCAGGGCGAAGGCACGCTTGGACGTATCGTCAATGACGAATCGCTGTACCGAAGTCTTGACGCCACGATCGGTGAGACCAGGCTGACGGTAACAAAGCTTCAGACCACATTGGACAAGGTCAACAGCGGTCAGGGCTCCGCGGGCAAACTTCTCAACGACCCGGCGCTTTACAATAGCCTGAACAAAACGATCGCCCAGCTTGAAAGTATTTCCACCGATATCAAGTCCGGGCGTGGCTCAGCGGGAAAATTTGTCACCGATGATGCTTTGTATAATGAGACCCGAGCGGCGATCATCGATCTCCGAACTTCGGCGGCAAAGATCAATAGCATTGCTGACGATTTTAAGTTAATTTCTGCGGACCTTACGGCGGGCCGGGGCACGTTTGGTAAGTTTCTTAAGGACGAACAGCTCTACAACGATGCGAAAGAGACACTGGCACGTTTCAATTCGACTGCCACGAAGATCGACTCGATTCTTGGCGACGCACAGGCCGGGAAAGGAACCCTCGGAAAATTCGTGACGGACGAAACCCTCTTCAACAACATCAATCAGACGGCGTCCAATTTCAACCAGCTTTCCAGCGAAGGGACGAAGCTCATTTACGATTTCCGTCAAAACCCCAAGAAATACCTCCGGATCAAACTCAGTATCTTCTAAAACTCCGTCTTGACAATAAATGCATAAACAACGCATATTATACAGCTATGCATCAGATATCCGTGTATTGGTGCATATAGTATGCAGATTATGCAGAAAATGGAAAGGCACAAGCTGATACTGAACGTCATCGAGTCGAGGCATGTTAGTCGTCAGGACGAGCTCGCCCAGTTATTGAGTGAGGCCGGTTTCCGGGTCACACAGGCGAGCATATCTCGCGACCTAGACGAACTCGGGGTTGTAAAAGTCGATGGCAGATATGCCGCCATAGAACTGCCGGTCGATGAGGCGAGTCCATTTGGGGTCTCAGCGATTATCCCGGCCGGCGAGAACTTGATCGTGGTTCGATGCTCTGCGGGGTTAGCGTCGGCCGCGGCGGTACGTATAGATGGTTCTACGATCTCTGAGGTCGCCGGAACGATCGCGGGCGACGACACGATCTTCATCGCGGTCGACGGCGAGCAGAATCAGAAGGCTGCCATAAAAAAGTTGAAGATGATTTTTGCGGCCGGGTGAACAAAGGGGGAAAAATGTTTGTCGAAGTAGACAAGATTGGGTCGGCGACGTCGCCGCTAACGCTGGGAAAACGAATTCGAGTAAACACGGCCGAGTACGAGCCGCGGGTCGGCGACGTTGTTGTCGCAAAGGCTAAAACGGAATCCGTTACATACGGCAACCTGGAACTTCCAAGCGGTCGGCTGGCGAAGATCAATCAGGGTGACATTTTGCTCGGTGTTCTTGGAAAGCGTCGGGCGTTGAAAGGCTTTGTCGGTGACGTTCCGTCACTTGTTAAGGCGGGCGACCAGCTACATCTCCTTAACATGGGTGGCGTGGTGGGTGAATGCAAAGGCCATCATTCATCGCTTTCGGACGCGATCGAGGTCGAGGTCATCGGTTCGGCGTGCGATGAGCTTGGCTTGCCGATGAATATAGGCGATGCAGGCCTGATTCCGACGGACAGCCTGCATGAATCGGCGCCGGTCGTGCTCGTCGCGGGATCGTGTATGAATTCGGGAAAAACGATCGCTGCGGTCGAGATCATCCGACAGGCAGCAAATTCCGGATTGACAGTAGCAGGCGTTAAGCTGACCGGAATAGCGTGCCTTCGCGACACGCTGAACATGCAGGATCATGGCGCATTTATTACCGCGAGCTTTCTCGATTGCGGCTTGCCTTCGACGGTGGAATGCGAGAACCTCGCCGGGTTTGCTCGTTCTCTTTTTAATCACCTAAATAGTTTTTCACCTGATCTAATTGTCGCGGAACTCGGTGACGGGATCGTCGGTGGCTACGGTGTCGATGCGATCCTTAGCGATCCGTTGATAATGGATGCCGTCTCGAGCTTAGTGTTTTGTGCTCCAGACTATGTCGGAGTGATCGGTGGAAAGACGGTCCTCGGTGAGTTCGGCGTGAATATCGATGTTGTCGCGGGTTCGGTGACCGATTCGCAAATGGGCGAGGACTTTGTCACGACACACTTTGGTCTGCCTGCCGGTAATGCGCGTCGAGACGGGCGGATACTATTTGAACTTGTTAAGGCCGGCATGCACGCGAAGACGGAGACGGCGATCGCATGAAGAAACGTGTAGCTATCTTTGGCGGCTCGGGTTACGGAGGCAGCGAGCTGCTTCGCATCCTGTTGTTCCATCCGAACGTCGAGGTCGCGTTCGTTACGGCCCACGAACATGCGGGCAAGCTCGTTTCGCAAGTGCACAAGAATCTGTTGGGACTGACGGATCTCGAATTTCAGCGGGTCCCTGACGACCTGGTAACCGGGGTCGATATCGACCTCGCGTTCTTTGCTTTGCCACACGGGCAGGCAATGGACCTGATTCCGAAGCTTCCAGATCAGGTTAAGGTAATCGATCTTTCGGGAGATTTCCGCGTCGACGACGCTGCCTCGTTCGAAAAGCATTACGGCTTCCCTCACACCGCACCGGATCTGCAGTGTCAATTTACCTACGGGCTGACAGAGACAAATCGGGATTCTATTCGCGAGGCGAGATACATCGCAAATCCCGGATGCTTCGCGACGGCGACGCTGCTTGCTCTTACGCCGATGGTGAGAAGCGGACTCTTGAGCGGTAAGATCATTGTCGACGCCAAGACCGGCTCGAGCGGTTCGGGGATAAAGCCAGCAGCGAATACTCATCATCCGCAACGTACGAACTCCTTCTATGCGTACAAGCCGTTCGTTCACCAGCATGTGCCGGAGATCGAGCAGCATTTGGCGGAAGTTGGACCGTTCGACAGCGAGCTCATCTTCATGACGCACAGCTTGCCGGTTTCGCGCGGGATCTTTGCGTCGTGCTATGTCGAAACTACGGTCAACATGACCAACGAAGATGTCCGGAATGTGCTCTCCAATTTTTACGGCGATTCCTTTTTCGTGCGGCTGGTTGACGGTTCACCCGATATCAACTGGGTGAAGAATACGAATTTTTGTGACATCGGAGCTTTTTCGAACGGCAAACAGATCGTGATCTTCTCGGCAATCGATAATTTGGTCAAGGGGGCCGCCGGCCAGGCCGTGCAGAATATGAATCTGATGTTCGGCATCGATGAAACTACCGGACTCCGGTTTGCCGGAGGTAATCCGTAATAGTTCTGAGTGTGGGCTTAAGCCCGTTTCTTTTAGTAAAAACAAGCTGGAGCTTGCACTCTGAACCTAATCGATATGAACTTCAACGAAATCTCAAAATTGGAAGACGAGTTTCAGGTCGCCACCTATAAAAAGATGGGGATCGCCGTGGCGCGCGGAAGCGGAGCGTCGGTCTGGACAAGTGAGGGCGAGAAATATCTCGACCTCTACGGCGGTCACGCGGTCTGTGCAACCGGACATTCGCATCCGCACGTTGTGAAAGCAATCCAGGACCAGGCGGAGCGGGTCTTATTTTATTCGAACCTCGTATTTTCAGAAGTTCGGGGCCGCGCGGCTGAAAAGCTCGTGTCGGTCGCCCCCAAAAGCCTGACAAAAGTTTTCTTCTGCAATTCGGGTACGGAGGCGAACGAGAACGCGATGCGCGCGGCTCGAATGGCAACCGGGCGGGAAAAGATAATTTCCTTTTCGGGCGGCTTCCACGGACGCACGGCGGATTCGATTTCCGCGACGTTTCTCGGAAAGTATCGAGAGATCGGAAAGCCGAACGTTCCGTTTCACGTCGAAGCGGAGTTTGGAAATATAGAATCGGTTGCATCGCTCGCCGACGACAAGACGGCGGCAATTATTCTCGAACCCATTCAATCGATGGCCGGCGTTCGTGAAGCTGAACCCGAGTTTTTCAAACGGCTTCGCGCATTATGCGATGAGCACGGAATTGTACTGATCTTTGACGAGGTTCAAACGGGAATCGGCCGAACGGGAAATTGGTTCTTTGCCGGCAGCGATCTTGCTGGTGGTGTCGAACCCGACATCATCACTCTCGCGAAGAGCCTCGGAAGCGGTGTGCCGGTTGGCGCCTGCATACTGAATGAGCGGGTTTCATCGCACATCAAGGAGAACGATTTAGGGACGACGTTTGGCGGCGGGATGCTGGCAATGGCGGCCGTGCTTGCGACGCTCGAAGCGATTGAGAACGATGGAATGATCGACAACGCGCGGATGATCGAGAACACGCTTCGCGATCGCGGTAGCGGCATTCCGGGAATTGTCTCCGTCCGTGGAAAAGGCTGTTTGATAGGAATCGAATTTGCGGAGCCGTGTTCGCGCATTCACGCCAGATTGCTGGAGCGAAAAATTATTACGGGAACTTCCAGCGATCCCAACGTACTTCGGCTGCTTCCACCGCTCTGCACAACCATTGAACAGGTCGAAGAGTTTGTAGCTTGCGTCGCTGAATCCGCTGCGGGAGCTGCATCATGAAGAACTTCTTGAGGACTTCGGACCACTCAAACGAAGCTCTGGTGCGCCTGATCGAGTCGGGTCTTGAAACAAAAAGGGAGCCGACAAGCGACAAACCACTCGCGGGAAAGTCGGTCGCCCTCGTGTTTTTCAACCCGAGCTTGCGAAC
>JBBKXD010000089.1:0-4565 GCA_037969295.1 Pyrinomonadaceae bacterium
GTTGCCGAGGCTTGAGCCATCGCAGACTATGGTGACTTGTTTCATTTAGTTTCCGTATTGGTTCGTGTTATTTCGTGTGAATTCGTGGTTGCAGGTCTTAAAAAAGCTGGAAACCACGAGTTCACACGAAACAACATGAAACTAAGAAAGCCCGGTGCAGCTAACGGCTTCCAAAACCACGAACAAACCTTATTGAAAACGATTCCGATCTTAAAGGGTTTGTTGTAAAGCCAGCTCATTTCCGTCCTCTCCCCGCTCGACCTTCACAACATTATCTACATAACCCTCGAATGTGTCGTCGTGCGAGATGACGAACAACTGGTCGAAGTGTTTGATCAACTGACTAAGCTGCATCGCAAAGTTCTCGCGACGTTCCGCGTCCATGTTGGTTGTCGGCTCGTCGAAGAACGCGATACGAATGTCAGTCAGCTGCTTCAGAAGCGCAAGTCGCACGGACAACGCCGCAGCCATCTGCTCGCCGCCCGACAGGCTGACGAATGGACGCTCGTAGCCGTCCTCTTCAAGCTGGATACCGTAATCCTCGGCCCACTTCAGCGTGTGTTCCGCATTGCCGGTGATCTCGCGAAACATTTGATTTGCCTCAAGCGAAACGTGAAAGACATAGTTTCTCGCGACCAGCGGTGCCGCCTCTTTCAGAGTGTCGCGGATGAACGTTGTCAGCTCGGCGGATCTTTCCAGGCGGGCCTTTTCATTGAATTCACTCTGGATCGATTTCTTAATTTCACTCAATCGTGTCAGTTCTGCCTCGAGTTCGTTTGCCCGGCGCCGGCCCGCGTCGAGACGAGCCGTCAACTCCGCCTGCTGCTTCTGTAATCCGAAAAGAACCGAGCGCACCGACGTATGCCGTTCGCGGTCGTAATTACTTTCCACGGTCTTGAAACGCTCATCCGATTCGGCGATCAAACGCTCGATCTCTGCGACTTCCTTCTCTGCCGCCGCGACCTGTTTTTCGCGATCGCGGACCGATCCCGCCAGCGTTTCATTCGTCAGATAAATTCGCTGCGCGTCGGCCGTGGCGTCGCGGACGCGGCTCTGTTCATCCCACTGCGAATCAAAATCCTTGTATGTCTCCAGTTGCTCGACGTGGATCCGACGATCGCTTTCGAGCCGTTCTAGATTGCTTTCAATGTTCGAAAGCTTTTGACGGAGCTCACTCTCGCGTGCGGCTTCGATCTCAAAAAGTTTGATCTTCGCCCGTGGATTGTCGAGTGCTTTGAGCTCCGCCTCAGTCCTCGCCAACGTCTCATCAATATTTGGAACCTCTTCGAGCTGAGTTTGGAGCGCCGCTCGTTCGTCGCTCAAGCGTTTTCCTTCGTCGGCTATTTCTTTTTCCCGGGATTGCAGCGTCGCGAGCTGCTTTAGAAACTTCTCTGCCTCGCGAGAGATCTGCAGTGCGACCGAAACCTGTCCATGCTCGGTTTCCAGGACCGCGATCCGCGTCCGCAGATCGGCGAACTGGCTCGTCACAAAATCGTCGAGGGTTTCACCTTCTTTCAGATTCAGACACTTCTGCGAAAGGATCGGGCACAAACCATTCTTGATCTCGCTTTGAAAGCGTTCATCCCGGTCGAGAGCCGCCTGGAGTGACGCAAGCTCGCGAACGATCGCCTCGTCTCGCTTCTCAAGTTTTTCGCGTCTGTCGGCATCGGTCGCTTTTTCGAGAGCTACCGTAAGTTGTTCCTTGTTTTCTCGATAACCATCGCGAAGCCGTTTGATCTTGTCGTCGAGCGCGGAGATTTGGCGTCCGATCGATTTCGCCTGTGCCGCAAGATCGCGAAGCTTTACCATTTCCTTCTCGATCCGCTCTTCCTCAGCGGCAGAGCCTTTTAGATCGTTCGCGGCAGCGTGGGCCTTGAGCGCCTTTTCGAGCGCTTCACGTGAATATTTTTGATCCGCCCGGACGGTGGCTAGAGCGGCTTCGACTTTCGAAAGATTCTCGCGGAGCTTTTCGCGTTCGGCCCGCTCGCGTTCGAGTTCTCTGAGCCGCAGCACCGCCGCCGAATGCTTCTCGAAATCCGGCTTAACCGCAGCGAGCTTCGCCGCGGCGTCTCGCGCTTGTGCAAGCTCATTCTGTCTTTGCGAAAAGATCAGCGTGAGTTTCCCGTGCTCGTTGCGACGGGCTTCGAGCGAGATCCTGGCGTCGTTCAACTCTGATTCCGCTTTATCGAGCGCCGCCACATCGACTTGCTTTTCGGTGGCCTCGCTAACTATCATATCGAGATTCGCACCAATCTCGGTTATCTCGGCTGCGAACACTTTGTGTTCTTCTTCGACAGCGTCTATCCGGGAAACTTCGCCTTCCGCCCGCGCTATCCGCTCGCGTATCGCCGCAGTTTGCTGGTCGATAAATCGGGCCGTCTTGAGCAGTTCTTCAGCCCCCTGGCGGTATTCCTCAACTTTCAGCAGTTTGTCGAAAGCTTTTTTCCGCTCGGCGGGTGTTTCGAGAAAAATCGCGGTAAAGGTTCCCTGGGGTACGCCGATCGCCCGGCGAAAAAGCGAGTCGAGATCCGTTCCCGGATCGACACCCAGATGCTGCCAGAGAAATCTCGTTACTTCGTCTTTTTTGTCCGCTATCCGAACTTTCAACGCCGGGTCGTAGACGTTGTATCCGGTAGTCGTATCGCGATAAACCGTATAACGTCGTTCGTCGAGCCCGCTTTCGAAAGTGACACGCACCGAGCCTTTTTTCGCCCCGCGGCGGACAAAATCTTCTTTCTTGTAATCGAGGACATCGAACAGCGTCCAGGCTACGGCTTCGATCAAGGTCGTCTTTCCCGCTCCGTTCTCACCCATGATCGCAGTCGTGCCGCGTTCGAAGTCGAACTCGGCTGCGACGTGAGATTTAATGTTCTCGAGCTCGATCCGGGTAATGTGCATCCTGTTAAGACCTAGTAAATCGTAAATCGTGAATCGTGAATCGTAAACCGTGAATCGTGAATAGTTAATGATAGCATCCGTCTTCGAGCACCAGCCACCGCGCCGGCGGGCGCGATTCGGGAAATCTCGGTTCACTATTCACGATTCACGATTTACTATTCACTACATGAAGATGGAGCCTGGAGAAAGTGTGATTCTCGTCCTTCACACACCGCGTGAAAAGCTTATCGGCATCCTCCATGAGATCAACGCTGCCGGCGTATATGTCCGCGCGATCGATCTCGGATATTTCGACGACTGGTGTCGTTCGATCGCCGAAGGGGAACAATATCTGCCGATGAGCGATTATTTCTTACCGATGTGGCGGTTGGAAAGAATGACGAGGGACGAAAGCTCGGAGGGGGCTCCGTCGATGTCGGAACAGTTCGAGCAACGGATCGGGCGCCCGCTTAACGATTTTTAGGAGAAGAAGCCTGTTTTCTGATCTCGATGCTTCCCCGCGTAGTCGTAAGGCTGACGGCCGCGTCGCCACCACCTATCTTTGCGACTATGACCTTCGCAAGAGGCATAACATTTTCGGTAATGATCTTTAGCGGGATATCGGATTCGAAGGTGCCGAACCCGTAAGTTGCGTTCAAGGTGCACGATGACGTGGCGGGTATGGCCAGCTTGATCGAACCGTTCGATGTCCTGAAATTATAGATGCCGCCCGAAAGGAACTTTCCGTCGAACAACAGCGAACCTGAAATGGAGCTTGCTTCGATCTGACGATGCTCGACCCTTTGAAGCGATATCGAGCCGCCATTTGTCTTTGCTTTCAGAAGATCACCGATCTGGCCCGGGGAAACTTCCACTGCGACGATGTTCCCAGTCGTGCTTTCAACGGAGATCGCACCACCCGAATTCTCGACGATGACATCCCCCTGTGAAGTGTACGCACTTATACCGCCCGAAATGTTTCGGAGCGTGATCATCCCTTCGACTATTTTTACTTTGACCTTCTTTACGGAATCGATCGACGTGCGAGTGGCTCGACCGGACAGATCAAGGTTCGATCCGACCGGAGCATCGATCTCAATACTCTCTCCCGCGAGGCATTCCGATGTCGGGCCGGGTCGCCCTTCCGTAACATTTCCTATCCAAAGCCAGTTGACCTGTCCGCTTTCCGCAGATTTCTCGAGCGGTTTCAATTTGAATTTTCTTCCGTCCTTTACGAAAACCCTGACTTCGTTCCGCCGCCAGCCGTTTATCTTGATATCTCCGTGAGAAACGCAGAGTTTGATTGCGACGTTCGGGTCAACGGTCATCGCCTTTTCAGATGTAACGCGGTCGTTGTCAAAAAAACCCGGCGCTTCCTTGCCGGGAACTGGCGGATAGACCTTTACCTTGGGCTCTTTGGGGGGCTTCGTTTCCTGCCCGAATGAGCTGACCACGAACACGCCGGTCAGACACAGGACAAGTACAAGCGAGAAATAGCTTTTGAAATTTCGGGACATCAATTCCTTCTACAATCTACCTAAGGCTTGCCATCAGCTCTTCACGCTGGGCAACCGAATTTAGCAGGTCGATCTTATCTTGATACGACGAGTAAAGCATTTGTCGGGCGGTTTGATTCCGCGGATTACTTTTCGCGACAGTCCGCATCCGATTTATCGAATCATTTACCA
>JBBKXD010000090.1:0-7645 GCA_037969295.1 Pyrinomonadaceae bacterium
CCGTTCATCATCGATCGCTTCACCGCCGGCGTGCAGGGCTCACGCATCAACTATCAGTCGATCGACTACAACAAGACGATCCCCGATTCCATCTTCGTAAAACCTGCTAACGCCAAAGCGTTAAGAGACCTGAAACTCTGAGCCTCTTAGGGCACGAATGCGTTCGGTATCGGGCGGTCGGAGCTGATGCCGAATTGCGTGATGAGCGTGCCGGCGGTCGAGCGGTCGACGAACCAGGTCGCGTTCGACGGGCGGAAGACTGCGGTGTCGTGTCGGCCGTCGCCGTCGTAATCGCCGGGAGCCGGGACGTCGGTCGACACGCCGAACGGCACCGAGTAGAACGAGAAGTTCTCCGATCTCAGCACGAACCAGTGTCCGCCGGACGGCCGCCAGAACGCGATGTCGGTTTTGCCGTCGCCGGTGTAGTCGCCCTGCACGGGTTTGTCCGTCGACGCTCCGAACTGCAGTGCGAGCAGGCCGGCGGTCGAGCGATTGATCCACCACTCGCCGGGGCCCGGGCGGAAGATCGCGATGTCGGCACGACCGTCGCCGTCGTAATCGCCGACCACAGGCACGTCGCCCGCCGCTCCGAACTGTTCGATCGTCGTCCCGCCGGTCGAACGCGAAATGAACCACGTCGAATTCGACGGACGGAACACCGCAAAGTCGGCACGCCCGTCGGCGTCGTAATCGGCCGGAGCGGGCACGTCGCCGTTTGTCCCGAACGGCACCGCGAAGAATGAGAAATCTTCGCTCCTCAAGACGAACCAGAACCCGTTCGACGGGCGCCAGAACGCGATGTCCGCCTTGCCGTCGCCGGTGAAATCAGCGGGCGCGATCCTGTCGGTCGTCGCACCGAACTGCAACGCCAAAGTCGATCCGTTACCGCTCCTGTTTATCCACCACTCAGCCGGCCCCGGTCGAAAGATCCCGACATCCGTCTTCCCGTCACCATCGAAATCGAACGGTGCATCGAGCAAAGGAACCGCCAGCCCGCCGCCGCCCCAGAAGCCGCTGTTGAGGCTAAACGTGCCGCCCGACGCCGGCCCGCCAGCCACCGACTGCCCGATCGTCCCGTCAACCGTGAACGCCCCGCCCGACGCACGGCCTCCGCCGCCCGCGATGACGGACTTTGTGATCGTGAAATTACCGCCTGATTGCGCGGCGGCAGAGACCGCCAAAACGCAAAAACTCAAAGAAAGAAAACAATAGAAACCGAGTAATACTTTCATCCTCACTTCTCCCTGCAGATCGCCGCGTCTGCGTTGGTCGCACATAAAAGTTTCGTCAGCGCGTCGATCTGCCGCTGCTGACGTTTGATCAACTCGGCCTGCTCGTCGATCTGCGTCTGCTGCTCCTTCACAGCATTCACAAGCACGACACCGACACGGTCGTATTTGACGCCCTCGACCTCGCCCTTGTCATTGGTCGTCGTCAGCAACGGCTCGACCTTCGCGACCTCTTCAGCGACAAGTCCGAGATCGAGCATCCCGCCTTCTTTCCAGTTGAATGAGACGGGACGCAGCCATTTGATAAGGCTCAGTCCGGATGAAAAGTCGCGGACGTTGGATTTGTAACGCAGGCTCGAGCCGCAGGTTGAGAGCCTGTTCGAACCATTCCGGCATATAGAAGCGCCGCCTCCGGTGTCCAGCACATTGACCGCTGCGAACGAATCCATGTTAACGATGCCGCTGAAGATCGCGTTTCCGCCGACATCAAACGTTAGTCTGTTCGCATTGCCGGTGCGGATCCGAACGATACTGTTAGTTATAGAACCGAATAGGACACCGTTCGAATCGGCTCCGACGAACCCTTCAATGTCATTCGTAGTATCGCGCACCGTCATAAATGTACCGCCGGCATTGAAGATCCCGACCGCTCCGTTTAGAAGCGGCGTCTCGGGCGTACCGATGGTCAGCCGATTTATCGGTGCGGTCGTACCGATGCCGAGGCTGCCGGAGCCGTCGAGCGTCATGCGCGTCGTGTTGCCGCCAGCCCGAAACTGGATGCCGTTGCTAGTGGCGGCGTTATTAAAAATTATGCCGCCGCCAACGGTCGCGCTCGGGTCACCGAATAGAATGCCGCTCTCGACATCATCCGGTGTAATGAAATGTTGGAATGCCGAGGCATTGTCCTCGATCACGAAATCCGAAGATGAGAGCGAAGTCGCCCCCGACGTACCGCTTGCAAGGTGCAGCCGGCGAGCAGGAGCGGTCGTACCAATGCCTACATTGCTGTCAGCGGCAGCTCCGTTTACGCCGTTGATGCTGCCCAGGACAAGTGAATTGCTTTGAGCAACAAATGCTCTGGATCCAATGGCCGTGGCGTTCGTCAAGTTGTCGCTTCCGACATCCGCATTCCTCCCGATTATTGTATTGTTGCTGCCCGTGGTGTTCGAGTTACCGGCATCTGCTCCGAAAAACGAGTTGCTGTTGCCCGTAGTGTTCAATCGACCGGAAACCTGTCCATAGAACGAGTTGCCCCCGCCCTCCGTATTCGATTCGCCGGCAAGCCGTCCGAAAAACGAGTTGTTGACACCCGTGGTGTTGTCTTCACCGGCCTCATTTCCGAAGAACGCGTTGCTGCCGCCCGTAGTATTGGCGAAACCTGCATTTGGTCCAAAGAACGAATTGGAGGTGCCAGTGGTGTTGGATCTGCCGGCCGAGTTTCCAAAGAACGCGTTGGCAAAGCCTGTCGTATTTGCTTGACCGGCATCATGTCCGAAAAATGAGTTGACAATAGCAGTCGTGTTCGAGCGACCGGCGTTCTGTCCGAAGAACGTGTTGCTACCGCCCGTCGTGTTCGAGGAACCGGCATTCTCTCCGAAGAACGCGTTGCGGCTGCCCGTAGTGTTCGAGCTGCCGGCGTTCGCCCCGAAGAACGCGTTTTGTTCGCCGGTCGTGTGTGCTTGACCAGCATTCACACCCGCAAATAGATTGCTCGTCCCCGGCGCGCTCAATACTCGATTGCCGCCGATACTGAATTGTGTTGCGGCGTTGATAGTCGCAGCGCCTGACTGAAGAAACTGACTGGCCGCTATACCGCCCAATTGCGCCGCGTTGATCGCATACGGCGAACTGGTAACTTGCTGACGTGGACTCAGCGGCGTGAACGCGCCTCCGCCCGAGGTTCGAACCCGTATCTCGAGAAACCGATTCGCACCGGGAAACTGGACGCCGAAATCTAGCGATACAGCGAAGACGCCGTTCGCGACGGCGGCGTTGCTGCGCGTCAATGGCGACCCGAGCTGAGAGCCGCCCACTAACGCGTCGAACAGCACGAATTCGAAATCGTGGTTTCCGTTTGCCGGCGAGCCCGATGTGTTGAGGCTTCCCTGATAGGTGAAGGCCGTTGTCTGGGCGCCCGCTTCGAAGGACAAACACAGGCCCAGTATTAGTAGTCCGGCGATACAGATCAATTTCTTTTTCATATTAAGCTCCTCACTATTTTTTCGGTCCGCAGATCTCTGCTCCCGGATTTTGCGAACAAATAAAATTCTTCAACGCCGCAAGCTCAGCTCGCTGGCTTTCGATCTCGGCCTGCTGCTGGCGAACGATAGATTCCAGCGCGGCGATCTTCACCGCACCAGCCGCGTGATCGTGGGACACATTTGTCCCCGCAACCGAACATGCGCGGATGAGATTTCCGTTGCGGCAGAGATGCTCTCCGTTAGAGCCGCCCAGATTCGACACGGCCAGCGTTCCACCGATCTCAAGCGTCGCTTCGATCGGATTGTTATCGCCGATGCCGACTTTGCCGTCCTCCGCTATCGTCATTACCGTCGAGCCGGCATCATTTTTTATTACGAGAAAGCTCGGCGAGTTGAGCATTTCGACGGAGAATCCGCGTGGTACTGCGGCCGTGTTGACGAGGACGAGCCGCGAGCGGTTCAGCACGAAGTTTCCGCCGACGTTATATTGAGTTCCGGTGTTGATCGCGCTGCCGACGTTCAATGTCGAACCGATGGTCGTGGCCCCGCTGATCGTCGCTGAAGTGCCGGCGCTGATCTCGCCGACGAACGAGCTGCTGCCGTTGACAGTCAGATTCGTGCCCACGGTGCTGTTTCCGCCAACCAGTGAATTGCCGTTGACGTGCAGACGCTCAGTCGGCGAGGCCGTCCCGATTCCGAAATTGCCTCCCGGTGCGAGTGTCATCTGCGTCGAGTTATTTTCGCGAAAGAATAGTCGCCCGCCGGTCGGTCGGTTCACGATGGTGTCGACGCCATTGCCCAACAGCGAATGGTTAGTGCACGCGGTAAAGGACGCGACAAAACCGATACCAAGAAAACCGGTACTGCAGCCGGCATCGCCCATCAGGATGTTTCCGCCGTTCGCCGTGACATTCAGGCGCGGAGCGGACACGTTGGAAGTGTTAAGCGTGCCGGGGATCCTCACCCTATCTTCGCCCCCGGCCCGGCCAAGAATGATGGTGTTGTCGCCGGAGACTTTAGCTCCAGCACCGATAGCGGTGGCGAACGAGAGGCTGCTGGTGTCCGGGCCCGCGCCTGAGCCGATAAATGTGTTATTGCTGCCGGTCGTGTTCACGTCACCCGCAAAAGCTCCAAAGAACGAATTGTTACTACCGGTGCTGCCGGTTCCGGCGGAACGGCCGAAAAATGCGTTCGACGAACCCGTAGTGTTTGCGCTGCCGGCGCTCACGCCGAAGAAGGAATTCCCGACCCCGCTTGTGTTGTCGAAACCGGCGGCCGATCCGAAAAACGAGTTGGACGATCCTGTGTTTCCCGTCGCGGTTCCAAGGCCTACGATCGTGTTAGCCGTTCCGCCCGCGCTCATCATTCGCTGTCCGGCGATGTTGTAAGTTGTCGCCGAGTTAAAGCTGCCTGCGTTTCCGACGCCGCTTATGTTGAAGTTCGCGGTGATCTGGGGCGTGGTCCGGTTCTGCACGTAGTTCGTGCTGTTCGGGAGAGGATTTCGCGCGTCCGTCATTCGCGGATCGCCGGTGAGGACGTATTGGTTCGCGGGAGTTCCTCCGAGCTGCAGCGCGTTGACGGCGGTTTCCGAGTTCGCGCTCTTGATCGAGTAAGGCGCGCTGGTGAACTGCGTCCGCGGGGAAAGCATGACGTGAGTTCCGACTCCCGTAGGCCGAACGCGAACTTCCAGGAAACGATCACCCCCCGGAAATTGATTCTGGAAATTTATCTTGACGCTGAACGTCCCGTTCGTGACCGGAACGTTATTGAACACGAGCGTCGAGCCGATCTGCGTCCCGTCGGCCGCCGCATCAAACAAGGCAAATTGAAAATCGTGGGTGCCATTCGCCGGCACACCGCCTCTCTGCAAATTCCCCTGATAGGTGAACTCGTTAGACTGTGCGTTCGCATACGGCGCCGCGAAGAGAAGGAGCGCGAGCAACAATATTCCACAACAGTTTTGTCTGATCATTTTTCTCACGCTTCCGTCGCCCGAAATCGCTGCAGCGAGTTTCTGCAGATGAGCAGGTGCCCGCTTGCCATCTGAGACGAGTGGACCCCGTCCGTCTCGATCTCGCGGATGAGCAGCCGGGCCGGCTGTCCCGAGTAGTTCACCGCCGAGTTCAGGTCGAGCATCTTTGCGTCGGCGCCGCACGGTTCGCAAAAGGCGGTTATCGCGGTTTTTCCGATCAGCCGAAGCACGACAGTTTCGCTTTGCTCGGTTTCGATCAAAATTTTCTTGGCATTTGTCGTCATTTTCTTGTACATTCACTCTGAATCGCAGGACTTTGAATGCTGAGCGACGTGAGCTGTGCTGATCCGTTCGTTGCGGATTTAAGCAGATACGGCGGATGAAGTCTTGAACTTTCTCTCCAATTTGTTTCCAATTTCCTCCCCAGACAGCGATGGACGGTGCAATTCAAAACATTTGGCAGTTCGGCGAGTTTCGGCTCGACACCGCGCGAAAGGTCTTGTGGCATCAGGAGAAGACTGTCGCAATGCCGCTGAAGGAACTCGAACTTCTATCGATCCTGGTCAGACAGCGGGGCGAACTCGTCACAAAGGACGAACTGCTGGGCGAGATCTGGGAAGACTCGTTCGTTGAAGAAAGCAATTTATCGCGGCACATCTATCTGTTGCGAAAGACGCTTAAGGAACTCGGCGCAGGCGATCTGATCGAAAATGTTCCGCGGCGTGGGTATCGGTTCACGGGTGATGCGAGTGTCTTCGACGCGGACGCGCTCGTGATCGAACGACACACGCGGACCCGTACGACGATCGAGTTTGAAGATCAAACGAATATCGCGCAGATCGGCAGCGCGTCACGTGGTCGGCTTCTTGTGTTCGCGTCCGTCCTGGTTCTCGCGGCGAGCGGCGCGGCGTTCTTCGGTTTGCAATACATCGGTTCCGCGGGTGCTTCAAGCCCAATAAGGTCGCTCGCCGTTCTGCCCTTCAAGACCATCGGGACCAGCGACGAAACGTCACAGTCCGGTGCAGGCTTGGCCGACATCCTGACGACGCGTTTGAGCAGTATCAAGGACCTCAAGATCCGTCCGGCGAGTGCCGTTCAGGGTGTGGAAGGCTTCGACGCTGTTGCCGCCGGTACAAAATTGCAGGTCGACGCGGTTCTGGAAGGCACGATCTATAGATCGGGCGAGCGCGTTCGCGTCACCGCCAGACTTTTGAGAGTTAGCGACGCTTCGATCATCTGGACCGGCGAATTCGAGAAGTTAAGCCGGGACGAGATGCATATGCAGAAAGAACTTGCTCTGCAGATCGTTCCCGCGCTTGCAGTGAATCTGAGCAGCCGCGAGCGGGAAGCTTTGGCGAGGACGTATACGGAAAGCCCTGACGCATACGAGCTTTACATCCGCGGCCGATACGAGTGGAACCGTCGCAACACGTCGGGGATCATCGAGGCGCAGCGCCTGTTCCGAAACGCAATCGTTGCCGACCCGGACTTCGCGCTCGCTTATGTCGGACTTGCCGACTCACTCGTGATGAGTCAGCCGCAGGTCGCGGAAGCTCCGGTGATGATCGCAAAGGCGCTCGAGCTCGATCCAAACCTCGGCGAAGCGTATGCAACCCGCGGATTTTATCAGATGTTTTTCGCGTGGGAATGGCAGCAGGCGGAAGAAAGTTTTAAGCGATCGCTGGAGCTGAACCCGAATTACGCCACCGCGCATCATTGGTACGCAACCCTTTTGGCTATCAAGGGCGAGAGCACGGCGGCCCGTAACGAGATGCAGCGGGCACTCGAGCTAAACCCGATGTCACATAATTTTCTCGCCGATCTCGGACAGCTTTACTACTTTTCAGGCGACTACGCGGCCGCGGAGAAGTATTGTCTCGAGGCACTCGAGATCGATCCCGATTTTGCATTTGCGCACGAATATCTGCACAACATTTATCTCAAGACGGGAAGGTATGAAGAAGCTGTCGTCGAGATCGCGAAAGCCGAAGCGATCAACCAAAGGTACACCCATGAAGATCCGAAGGTCGACGAGCCTATGGGTAGATACCGGGCAGCTTTTCGCGAGTCGGGGGTCAACGGATATCTGGAGCACCGGTTTCCGGGCACGCCGACCTCTCCGGAAAGCTTCTACCTTTACGCAATGAAGCACGCCTTCATCGGCGACAATGAAAAGGCCCTCGACTACCTTGAAAAGTCGACGGACGCGCATATGTTTCTTTCGGCGTTCTTGAAAGCTGAGC
>JBBKXD010000091.1:0-3633 GCA_037969295.1 Pyrinomonadaceae bacterium
TTTCGACGAACAACGACATGCGGGTCGCGACTTCTTATTGGCACTACATGACGCTCCGCCGTTTAGGCAGGAAAAAGGAAGCGAAAAAGATCCTCGAACCGTTTGCTGGAACTGTCGAGATCATTGAGAACGACGAATACCTTAAACTCATACGCCTCAATCGCGATGAGTTGAAACCCGAGGCTCTTCTCTCCGAGATCCGGGGTGACGCACATACTCTAAAAAGCGCGTCGCTCGGCTATGGCATCGGAAATTATTTTTTCTACAACGGCGATCGGGAAAAAGCGACCATGATCTTTCGGAAGATCGTCGCAGGGAATCAGTGGGCGAGCTTTGGATACATTGCGGCTGAAGCAGAGCTAAAGAGATGAAAGACGAACTCACCATCGCACTCGCCCAGATCTCGCCGATCTGGTTTGACCGCGAAAAGACAATTGCGAAGATCTGCGACACCATCTCCGGAGCGGCAGGAAAAGGCGCCGGGCTCGTCGCATTCGGTGAAGCAATAATTCCCGGTTATCCGTTCTGGATCGAGTATTCGGGCGTCACGGCATTTAATTCGCCGTTTCACAAAGCGTTTCAGAGCGAGTACATCAAAGAGGCCGTATGTATCGAACGAGGCGATCTGACAGCGGTTTGTAAGATAGCAGGGCAGAAAAAGATCGCCGTTTACGTCGGCATCATCGAGCGGCCGAACGACCGCGGCGAGAGCGTGTACGCTTCGCTTGTTTACATTGATCCAAATGGAGAGATCAGGTCCGTCCATCGAAAGTTGATGCCGACCTATGACGAGAGGATGACGTGGTCGATCGGCGACGGCAACGGATTGCGGACGCACGAACTCGGAGCTTTCACCGTTGGCGGTTTGAACTGTTGGGAGAATTGGATGCCGCTCGCCCGAACGTCGCTTTACGCACAGGGCGAAGATTTGCACGTGGCGGTCTGGCCGGGCAGCCGGCGGAACACGAACGACATTACGCGGTTCATCGCGTCCGAGGGCCGTTCGTTTGTCGCATCCGTGTCTGGAATAATGGGAAAGTCGGATCTGCCGGATAACTTACCGGGAATTGAAAAAGTGATCGAGAACGCGCCCGACTTTCTAGCCGACGGCGGTTCGTGCATCGCGGGGCCGGATGGAGAGTGGGTTGTCGAACCCTGTTGCCATGAAGAAAAACTCATCGTGGCGACAATTGACCACGGACGCGTCCGTGAAGAACGGCAAAACTTTGACGCCGCCGGCCACTACTCGAGACCTGATGTTTTGAAGTTGTTCGTCGATCGCAAACGACAGACGGCCGCTGAATTTTCAGATGACCAGCTCAAGGACGGTGAGGCTCCGTAGTTATTTCCCGAGCCATTCGCGAAGCATGTCTTCCTGCTTGTGAAAAGCCTGCTCCGGACGTTCGTTTCGCGTCATAGGCAGTTTAAAAAAGATCGAAAGTTGTTCCTGAATTCCCGATTCGCCGCGCTGTTTAGCGAGATCGAGACAGCGAGCGATCTCGATCGCAAGCGGAGCGGCGAGAATAGAATCCTTGCACAGGAAATTTACCTTTATCTGCATCGGCTGGCCGAGGAACCCGGAGATGTCGATGTTGTCCCACGCCTCTTTGTTGTCCGCACGGGGACGATAGTAGCGAATATCGACAATATGGTCCTCGACCTCGTAGCCCAGAATATCGTCGAGTACTGAGGTTTTTGTTTTCACTTTGGATGCCAGTGAATCCTCGTTCGAAAGAGCGAGGCCATCACGGTTTCCAAGTATGTTTGTCGAATACCATCCTTCGACTTTCAGCGCCCGACTTTTCAGCGCCGGCGCCAGAACCGTTTTGATAAATGTCTGTCCCGTCTTTCCATCCTTTCCGGCGATTGGAACTTTTCGTAACTCGGCAAGCTCAATCAGCGCCGGAATATCCGCGGCAACCGAAGGAGTGAAGTTTCCGTATGGTATTCCCTTAGTCAGTGCCGCGTAAGCGTAAAGCATCGCTGGGGAAATATCCGGTGAATTCTCATCGAGAGCTTTCTCAAATCCGGCAAGCGTATTGAAGATCTCGTTTCCTTCGACGGCGAGCTTTTCGGTCGACGCGAGATTGATCACGACGACAGAATCACAAGTCGAGATGAACTCGCGCAAGTTTGCTCGCAGCTTCTCGATGATCTCGCGATGCGAAACTTTCGGTAGCCTGTTCTCGCCGTCTATGTTCGAAAGGAATTTCGGATCTTCGATGGCTGGCCAGGGTTTGATACTCCGCAGTCCTTCGTCCGCGGCGACGAATTGCTTGTGTGTCAGAACGTCGTGTTCTTCCGCCGCCTTTGCCAAGTGCTCGCTGAAGAGATCCCAACCCGCGAAGACAATATCGGTGTAATCCGCCAACCCTTCGACTTTCAGTTCCGCGAGCGGAAGGCCCTGCGTATCGACCGCTCCTTTCTTTAGTAGCTCGACACCAGCCGCCATCGTCGTCCCGACTGCGCCTCCTAGTCCAACCACCACAATTCCGAGTTTTCGCTTTGCCATAAGAGAAGCGTAAGTTTACAACACGGCCCAGCCAATAGAAATCTCCGGAATACGTGATAAGTGATAGGTGATAGGTGATAAGAAAGAATCACGTTTCACCCTATCACTTATCACCCATCACCTCTTCCGGAGAGACGCGCGGCCAATTCACGCTTTAACAATTTGCCGGTCGGCCCTTTTGGAATGTCATCGACAAAAAGGATAGTCTTCGGGCATTTGTAATCGGCAAGATGCTCGCGGCAGAACTCGATCAACCCGTCCTCGGTAATTTTGTGGCCGTTCTTCCGCACAACGAACGCCGCGACCTCCTCGCCGTAAAGCTCGTCCGGTACACCGATGACCGCGGCTGCAGCGACCGCCGGATGCGTGTATAGAAGATCGTCGATCTCACGCGGATAGATGTTCTCGCCGCCGCGGATGATCATGTCGGATTTGCGATCAGCGATGTAAAAGAAACCGTCGGCGTCGCGATAACCAATGTCTCCCGTGTGGAACCATCCGCTCGCGAACGCCTTCGACGTCGCTTCCGGATTTTTGAAATATCCTTTCAAAATATTCGGCCCGCGAAGAACGATCTCGCCCAGTTCGCCATCCGGAACTTCTTCGTCGTTCTCATCGAACACCTTCATCTCATTTCCGATTGGCATACCGCACGACCCCGGACGGCGATCTTCGTTTGGCGGATTGAAAGTCGAGCGGCACGTCGATTCGGACAGTCCGTAGCCCTCGATCACCAAACATCCGAACATTTCTTCAAACTTCTTCAGAATTTCGGCCGGCACGGGAGCGGAACCGCACATGGCGAATCGAAGCGATTCGCATTTTAGATTTTGGATTGTGGATTTTGGATTTTCAGACTTAGGATCTGAGACCTGGGACCTGGGACTGCTTAGGAGCATCGAAAGCATCGTCGCTACCGATCCGAATGAGGTGATCTTGTACTTGTCGATGACATCCCAAAATCGCGACGATGAAAACTTTGGGCTGACGACCGTCGAACCGCCGGCATACAGCGCCGTCATCGTCGTCACAGACACCGCGTTCATGTGAAATAGCGGCATCACCGTCAATAGTCGGTCGTTCTCTGTAAAGCTCATCCATGCGGCGATCTGGCGGGCGTT
>JBBKXD010000092.1:0-11838 GCA_037969295.1 Pyrinomonadaceae bacterium
GTCGGAGGAGGAGTTTGCTTCACGCAGCACCCTTGTTGCAACTCTAACGATCCGAGAATCCGACTTCGAACTGAAAACACTGAGTTATACCGACACGCTTCAATTTGCGGGGCAGCCAGCACGACTTAGATATGCGATCCGATTTGTAAACGCTTCGGGACAGAAGGCAGCCTTTTCTAATTTCTTCCTGCTTGAACCCGCCGCGAGAATTGCGGGAGCTCCGACTTCGCTGTCAGCCTCGATAACCCAGGAAGCGGTACGACTTGAATGGGAATCTCCGACCGCCAATGTCGATGGCTCAACCCCGGTCAGTTTGCTTGGTTATAACGTCTACCGCTCGGGCTCAGACGAAGTCCCCGGCAAGCTCCTCAACAAGACCCCCATCTCGGATACCAGTTTCGCCGACGAATTCTTCGAATTCGATAAGCCTCTCTTCTACTTTGTCCGAGCGGTTTCGGTCGGAACGGGAGGCAAGCCCATTGAGAGCGGTGAATCGAACATTTTACAGATCTCACCCAAGGACACTTTTCCTCCGAGTCCACCGGCCGCGATCACGCTTGCCGCGACCCCGACTACGATCTCAATATTCTTTGCGACCAATCCGGAAAAGGATATCGTCGGTTACCAGATCTATCGCTCGGACGACAAAGAGCTCGACAAAGAGAAGTGGGAACTTTTGACAAGCGAGATTCTCACCACCAATACATTTCAGGATCCTCGTGTTGAAAGCGGCAAGACCTATTACTACTTCCTTACCGCAGAGGATAAAGCCGGCAATATCAGCCAGCCCAGCGAAGTCGTTTCGGAGACGGTACCGTAAAACGATGAAGAAAGACTTCTCGATAATCCCATCCAAGATAGTCTGCGTCGGCCGAAATTATTCGGACCATGCAAAGGAACTCGGTAACGAAGTTCCCGTCAGCCCGCTGCTTTTTCTGAAGGCGCCGTCGGCCATTATCCAAAGTGGCGACTCCATCGTCTTGCCGCCTCAATCACACCAGGTTGAGCACGAGGGCGAGCTCGCCGTGGTCATCGGACGCGACTGCAAAAATGTAAAAGACGACGAAGATCCGTTTCCGTATGTTCTCGGGTACACCTGTTTGAACGACGTAACGGCCCGCGATATCCAACGCGCGGATGTGCAGTTTGCTCGGGGAAAGTCATTCGACACATTTTGTCCGATCGGCCCGCACATCGAAACCGAACTGGACGTCCGGGACCTGCGGTTGACTACGACGGTGAACGGTGTTTTGAAGCAAGACGGGAGCACTTCACAGATGGTCTTCCCCGTCGATTTTCTGATTCGCTATATTTCCCGGCAGATGACGTTGAAGGCCGGTGACGTGATATCGACCGGCACTCCGTCCGGCGTATCGCAACTAAATGCGGGTGACATATGTGAAATCACGGTTGAAGGAATCGGTACGCTATCCAATCCTGTCATCTCCGAGTGAGTCGCTTTTGTCTCGGCCCGAACCATAGACTAGAATGGTCACAACAAACCTATGAAATTTTTTATCGATACTGCGAATCTGGATGAGATCCGCGAAGCAACCGAGCTCGGACTTATCGACGGCGTGACGACAAATCCGTCCCTTGTTGCGAAAGAAGGTGACGTCGATTTTAAAGAACACATTGCAAAGATCTGCGAATTGGTCGATGGCGATGTCTCCGCCGAAGTCACTTCGCTTGATACGGAAGGCATGCTGAAGGAAGGGCGTGAATATGCCAAGATCGCACCGAACGTAGTCGTAAAATGCCCGCTGACCCTCGACGGTTTGAAAGCAACTAGGATCTTAACTAGCGAAGGGACCGGCGTGAACGTTACGCTCTGTTTTTCCGCCGCTCAGGCAATTCTCGCCGCGAAGGCTGGTGCGAAATATATCTCGCCGTTTATCGGACGCCTCGACGACATCTCGACAAACGGTATGCAGCTGATCTCGGATATCGTTCGTATCTACGACAACTACGGATTCGCGACCGAGGTCCTGGCCGCTTCGATCCGCCATCCGATGCACATCGTCGACTGTGCCCTCGCGGGTGCGGATGTTGCCACGATCCCTTTCAAGGTAATTCAGCAGCTGGTCAAGCATCCCTTAACCGACAAAGGATTAGAAGGTTTTCTCTCCGATTGGAAGAAGAGCGGGCGGTCGTAGATTAAGCGTCGGGCTTCAATAACAACCTCAAATCGCCCTGTCTCGCGGCCGAGTCCAGATCTTGCTGTAACGCGGCCTGATACTTTGCCTTAAAGCCCTCGTCCTCGTCCTCCATCGAGATGAGTTCGCGAAGCTTCGTTAAGTGCTGGTCCACACTTTCCGGCGAAAACCCGTCCTTTTGAGCGAACATCTCGTCGATATCGACGATCAAAGTCGAAAATTTTCTAAGCCAGCTAAAGTCGGGGTCGTCGATCAATACATTCAAAAACTGTCCACTCGGCACCGGGCCCTTGATTCCTTCCCAGATCGCCCGTTCGTGGTCCACCAGGTTCTTGTGAAGCTTAAGCAGTAAATTCCGCGCGCCTCTTAAACGTTCCGAGTTGTCCATGCATAAATCTTACTACACGCTTAAAACTTTAGTTTCCCTTCTAAGCTTTGAATATTAGCCGGCTAATGGTAGCTTATTAGGTGGCTAATTGTTACTTATTAGCCGGCAACTGATTTCTTAAACCCTCGGCAACATAAGCACTTAACCACGTTATGCAATTTGAGGACACCGCTGCTTACCTGCTGGCAAAGGCGACCGTGCTGCACAAGAACGCGATTCAAAAATACGCGAACTCGGTGGGACTTCACAGCGGGCAGGTTTTCGTCATGATGGAACTTTGGAAAGTCGATGGGCAGCGACAGATCGACCTCGCGGCTCGAGTGAACCTTTCTCCACCGACGGTCAATAAGATCCTCGGCGGACTGCTCGAAAACGATTTCGTCACCCGTGCGCGGTACGAGGATGATGCCCGCTCGACGCGCATCTTCCTGACACCTAAAGGCGTTCAGGTCCGCGAGGCTCTTGAAGAGGCTTGGATCGAGCTCGAAGAGCAGACACTCGGGTCTCTGACCGATACCGAAGCTTTAATGCTCAAGCAGCTTTTGGAGAAACTCTTCCTTTAATTCACTACTCGATTTTCGCGAATGGCGGTAGAATGGCGGCATAAACCGATCAATTTACCTGGGGAGACGATATGAAAATACTCTTTGCGACCGATGGAGCGAAACAAAGTGACGCGGCGGTTGAGATGTTGAAATTTTTTGCCTTGTCGGATGGCGACGAGGTAAAGATCGTCAGCGTCGTCGATATGGCTGTGCCGATGGCGATAGATATCTATGGCGGCTATCTACCGGACACCGGAGAGCTGGAAAAGACCGCACGCGAAAATGCCGGCAAATTGCTCGAGCGGACAGAGGAGCGAATAAAGGCTCAGTTCCCCGCTGCAAATTTTGCTATCTCCACCGAGGTCCTTTTTGGCTCGCCGGAAAGTCGCATCGTCGAAACCGCGGAAGCGATTCATCCGGATCTGATATTGCTCGGTTCGCACGGTTACAGCCGTTGGGAGCGCCTTTTGCTCGGGTCGGTCTCGGATTCAGTGGTGCATCACGCTCCGTGCTCGGTTCTCATCGTCAGGACCCCGCCCGAATGATCACCGTCAATTCGCGCAAGTTCGACGGAACGATCCGCAAGAGTTGGGAGTGTGAATTGCTTTTGCAGCGTGATTCGCTGATCGCCGCTGTCGGTGAATTTACCGACGATGTACAGCACCCGGATCTCGGGCACCTTAGACAAGGCACGATCTCGTACGAATTCTATTGGCTCGACCGCTGGTACAACATCTTTCGTTTTCACGAGCCCACTGGTGAATTGCGAAGTTTCTACTGCAATGTCACGATGCCGCCCAAGTTTGAAAACGGGATCCTCGACTATGTCGATCTCGACATCGACGTCATGATCAATGCCGATTTTACAGCCACCGTCCTCGATCGCGACGAATACGAACAGAGCGCTTCGGCATTCGGTTACTCGAACGAAATCAAGGCCAAAGTTGAAGCTTCTCTTAAGGACCTACTTGAACTGTTCGAAATGCGGGGTATGCCGGGTCTGCCGGAATTGTTTGCAACCAACGGCATTGGCGTGCGTGAATCTCGTTAGCATCTGAAAACGTTCCAACAATAAAGGAGTTTGTAATGAGAATAAAGATCTCTCCCCTGCCGGTCCTTATCCTTGCTTTTGTTGCTTTTGTTTGTTCCGCGTCGGCTCAGGGTGGAAGCTCAAGCCCCGCACCGCAGCAACCGCCCCACGATCCCATTGCAAGCATTTCCCTTGACCTTTCGAATATCTCGCGCTCCGTGCAACAGCTCAGCGAACGCCTTAAGTTATTCGTCGATAAGTTTGAAAAGGTAGGCGGCCTGACGCTTTCTGAGAAGCAGCAGAGATTTGTGATGGGCCTCGAGATTCTGGTGCGTTCGGAGCAGCGCGTGGCGACCCTTCAAAAGGCGCACACCGATCTGATCGAAAAACAGATCCAGGTAAAGTCGCGGCTCACGCAGATCGAGCTTGAGCTTCGCCCGCAGAGTATAGAGCGCGCCACTACATTCGAAGGCTCGACACAGACTGTTGAAATACGCGAGAACCGTCGAGACAAATTCATTGCCGAACAGCGCAGTCTGACGCAGCTTTTGCAGCAGATAGATAGAAATGTTTCGGATGCCGAAGCAAGTCTTCGCGAGGCACAATCGCACGTCGGACGACTGCGGCGCTCGCTATTGCCGCAGATAGAAAAAGAGATCGAGGGCGGGCCTTATTAATGCGGAACGCTGAACGCGGAGTGCGGAATTCGAGTCCCTAGTAACGTTGGATTCCCCCGCGAGCCGTGTTAATCGATCTGACCCAGATGCTCATTTCACATTCGTTGTGATAGCCCCAGCTGGGAGTGAGCACTCCGCAATCCGCACTCCGCACTCCGCACTCCGCACTACTATCGGGGCTGGATCCTCAGCACGTAACTGCCGACGGCAAGGTTGATTCCCGGTGTTATCGTAACGCGCTGCCCGGCGGGAAGCTCATAGCTGTTTATCATCGCGGGGTTCCTTCCCTCGTTCACTGCCCAATAATATCCGGAGCCATCGGTTCCCAACGTCAAATGTCGACGGCTGATCTCCGGATCGCCGGACAAAGCAATATCGACAGGTTTCGAACGCGAGCCGCGGCCAACGGAAATTTCATTGTTGTATATCGGCACGACGTTCTGGCGCACGCCGTTCATCCAGATCTCCAGTTTATAAAGCTCGGTCGCCGCGCGTTTACGAACGTTGGTCATGACCTCCGCGTCTTCGGGCGGGGTCGGAGTAGCTTGGTCGATTCCCGGCAGCGGACGCGACGATCGCTGTTCCGTAAAGTTTGGCGACGGAGGCGGAACATACGCTGCCTCAATTGAGCCCCGCGGATAACTTGGGTTCGTCGCCTTCGCCGGAGGGCGATTCTCTGCGGCTGACGGCTGCGACGGAGCGTTGAGATTTTCTGATTTTGGGCGAGCGAGGACACCGGTCTTGTTTCCGATCGACGAATCTTCCCAGCTATGCTGGACGCGAATGTTGCCTGTTTCCAGCGTTCCGTCCACTCGCAGCTCGATTACAAACGACTTCGTTTCGAGCTTTCTCTTCCCCGCAATTTCCTTCGCACGTTCCGCGAGGATGTGATAAAGCCCTTGCTCGAGTCCGCGACGCTTAACTCCCTGCCAGTCCTTGTCGTCGGCATCCGAAAGAAAGATCGCATACTCGCTCGGAATGATCGTCGTCCCCTGCGGCAGAGGCACGAGCTCGCGCTGCATGACACCTTCAACCTCGCGTGCGATCTTGACGATGAACGCTTCGGCCTTCGAACGCGGTTTTACCTGCGCATCGCGCGCCGCTTCTTCAAGCACGAGCTCAGCCGTCTCTCCGTCTATCCATCGTCTAACTTTGTCTAATACACTCATGCTTTGAGTCCGTTGAGTCTGTCGAGTCTGTCGAGTCTGTCGGAGTCTTTGGTTTGTCTTCGTGTGTTTCGTGTTTTTAGTGGTTTCGTTTTTTAATTCCTAACCACTAAACACACGAAACACACTAAGAAACTCGGAAACTCGCCACACGAACAACTCACAGTTCACAGTTCACACTTCACACTTAGTCCAAATCAACATATCTTCCGTTTAGCCAGCCGCGGTTGGTGGCAAGAGCCTGGTCGCGATCGCGGCCCTGTTCGAGAACGTCCACCTGGTACCAATTGTTCTGCGTTTTTAAGATTCGCACCCGCGAATCCTTTGTCACCAAACCGATCGGATCGTTATTCGCGTTTGGTTCCGGTCGGAGATTGATGTCGGTATTCGCCCGGCCGGTTTTCGAAGCGAACGGATTCGCGATCGCCGGCAGAATCCCCCGGCTGCGGAGAAACGCGGATGTTCCATATAGCCCGCCAGCAAATATTATCAAAAGAACCGCAAATGTCGCGAAACGCCTTCCGCGAATGCGGAGTGCGGAATGCGGAACGCGGACTTCCGATTGCGGATCGTCATTCAGCCTCCCATCAACACCGCTCGGCGGTTCTAAGTTTGTCGGTCCGACGCCAGCTCCAACGGTTGTGACTCTGCTATCCGTCGGTTGCCACGCAGGGTATCGGATGTCGCCGTTTACCGGTATCTCGGCCCGTCGCACCGGCGATTCCGCAATCCGCAATCCGCGATCCGCAATTGAAGGGGTTCCGCGTTCCGCATTCGACAGTTTCAGCTCACGCGACGTATCGAATCGCGGCTGTTGCGGAGCAAGCGGCGAATATCCGCGAGCGACATGAGCTTGCGGCGTCTCGTGCAGCTTCGGCCGCACGCTGGTCGATGTCTCCATATCGAACGCAATGCGTCGCACGGGCTCGAGCGCCTGCCAGAATTCGTCGACCGACTGGTATCGCGCCGAAGGTTCCGCCACAGTCGCTTGCGATAGAACTCGCCGAAGATCGTCGCTCCATTCCTTATCGCGCCACGTCATCGGAAGATCGGTGATCTGCTGGTTCGCGAACATCCGCGGGGCCTCGCCGGTGATAAGCGTATACACCGACTTCGCCAGGGAATAAATATCCGCCGCCGGCGTCAGTGCCGCGACCGTCATGTGACCGTCCTCGTTAAAATTTAGCGGGCTGTGTTCGGGCGGAGCGTAGATGTTGGTCCCGACACGCGTTATCGGCGAGTCGGACAAGTTGATGCGTGCGACGCCAAAGTCGGCGATCTTCACCGTCTCGCGGTCTTTTGTCAGCAGAAGATTCTGCGGCTTTATGTCGCGGTGGATGATGTTGTTCCGATGCGCGTGCCGCAGACCGGCGCACACCTGTTCGATATATTTGAACGACTGTCTTAATGCAAGATTGCCATTTCGCGCCGCCTTCTGCAGATCGCCGCCTTCGAGATACTCGAGAACGAGATAATGAAACACCGTTCCCTTCAGATCGCGTGCCGTGCCATGTCCAAGACGACTGATGATGTTCGGATGCCGCACCCGATCGAGAGCAACCGCTTCGTTTTGAAAGTTCTCGACGAGCGTGCGTTCAAGATCAGAATCGAGATCGTTTTGCAGAAACACATTGAGCGCCTTGATCACGACGCTCCGGTGCGGCGATGTCGGCGACGCCATAATGTCATGCGCGACAAATATCTCGGCGTAACTTCCCCGCCCGAGCTCATTCTGGACATCATACCTTTTATCCAGCCTGCAATTAGTTAATGAGAGTTCCCGCATGTCGCCCCTGGGAGAGAGCCCTAACCTCAATACGACATTATAGGTTGAAAGTTCGTTGAGTGTAAGCATGCGATCCTTACCGAGTATTACGGCCCGCTCTCACATTGCGGTTAAGTGTGGTGTTGCTAGCCTTGATTTGATGCAAGACGGTTGGGGGCGGGACGGTTCGCTGTTCGTCGTTCGTTGTTCGTGGTTCGGGGTGCCCCAGATCGTCGTTATCCGCGTTGATCTTGAATGATGGGGCTCCCCGGTCGCTCGCGGTTCTGACGCCGGTCTCCCGTCTCCTGTCTCCTACCTGTTGCCCCGATCGCTATCGGGCACGAATAGATTACTTAAGTCAGATCGCGTAAATCCGCACTATCCGCGTCATCCGCGGTAAGATCTTCGCTGCCACACACACACCTCTATGTTCCGGATTCCCGATTCACGATGCTAGAATGGCAACAAATTTCGAGCGTCGTTCGTAGATCGTTTTGGCATGCCGGATAACTCCGAAACCCCGAATAAAAGCATTACCCCGGATTGGCTGGTCCAGGGTGCGCTGACGCGCGTCGGTGACATGTTCGACAAGCTCACCGGTCGAAGCTGGAAACCAGCAAGCAGCCTGGCGACCAGCGGTTTGATCGAACGTCTGAAGATGCTTTTCGATTCCGAGATAAGAAAGGACAGCGACGGACGAAGCTTTGTTCCGCACAATATCAAGCTGAAGATGCAATGGGACAAGTTCTCGACCGATTCGGATGACGGCTTAAGAAAACTCGAGAACGAGCTGCTAACTGCGGCGGTCGATCATATCGGCGACAATCGCTACTATACGTACGCTCCTTTGAGCATCGAGGCAAAGGCGGACTACTTTACCGAAGGCGTGAAGCTGTTCGTCAGCTTCGACAAGTTTGATAAGGATGGCGGCGAGCGCGAGTTGAATGTGACGATACCGGCAGCGAACGTGAGTCATCTGATTCCCGCTGCCGCTGACGGGGTGGTTGCCCGTGGGGAGTTAATTGTGCGTTTCGATCTCGGTCGGGGAGCGATCGAGAAGCATTTCGAACTCGAAGAAGGTAAACGCCTTTCAATCGGCCGGACAAAAGAGAATGATGTCGCGATCGATCATACAAGCGTTTCGAAGATGCACGCTTCCCTTCTGCTGAATTCGGAGGGAAAACTCGTCATCGCAGACACGGGCTCGACGAACGGAACTTATCTGAATGGCGAGCGTATCGCGTATGGAAAAGCGATCGCGATCTTTCCCGACGATAAAATAAAGTTTGGTGCGATAGATGTCGCATTGGAATTCAAGTTAGCCCCGACACCGGAGCCGACACCGGCCGCCGATGAAATTTCGCCGGACGCTCCGACGGAGGCATATATCGTGGGCGATTTTCAATTCTCAAAAAAGACGGAGGTCATCGAACCGGCCGTGAAGTCGGAGACGGAAGAGGAATCGGTGCCGAAGGAATAGGCGTTCGTCGGACGCAGTCAGTACCACCTGCGTAAGCGGGGGGTCGAGAGATGAGAACAAACTTGAAGGTGGAACCGAAGGAAGGGGCTGACATCGAACCAATTCTTTCGCGTGCTTAGTGTGGTTAGTGGTTCCGGCCTAAAACCGAACCACGAAAAACACGAAACACACGAACTCACACGAACCCATGCACAGAAGCGACGACACGGAATGAACCTATTGCTGCTGACCCTAATCGACTGGAACAAGTTTCGACCCGAGGCGATCTTCGGTGGACAGGTCCTCGAGCGAACGCCGGCGGGATTGAGTATCGTCTACATCATTGGCGTCGGCATACTGATCGGTTTCCTCATCCTCACTTTCTACGACAATTTCAACCGGCCTAAGTTTCTCTACGAACGCGACCTTCCGCGCGAGGTTAAAAAACGTCTAACGCAGACGATCGCGAACCGAAGTATACGCGTATGGCAGATGACATTTGTCGCGTTGGCATTCACGGTTTTCGGATTTCAGGTTTACTGGACATATTTCGCCGATGAGTCGAACGAGCAGTTTCAGGCGCTGGCCTATAAGGACATGCGTACACGTCGGACGACGGCCGCAAATCTGCGCGGATGGATGTTCGATCGGACCGGCTCACTTTCGTCCGCCCTCGCTTACTACAAGCTGAACCCGGACGGCGACATCATTCGGGGATTTGCGCTCGAGCGTGAGATGGCTCATCTGCTCGGAATCGAACGCGGAACGCCCGGACTCGAGCGCACGCTGTACAAAAGAGCTGCCGATCCGACGCCAGAGGCGTGGGAAGTCCTGACCCGGATCAAACGAAAAGAGGACGAACAGAAGGATGTAAGGATCACGATCGATCGCGATCTCCAGGCGTACATCGCGACGCAGATGGAAGGCAAAAAAGGCGCCATCGTAGTACTCAATCCACAGACCGGCGACATACTTGGTATCTACTCGAACCCGTCTTTCAGCCTGGCCGAAGCACAATCCCTCGAGGACTACTTGAAGCTCGAAGGAAATAAGCGCGATAAACCATTGCTGAATCGCTCGACACGCGAATTCTACGCGCCGGGTTCGACGTTCAAGACCTTCACGATGATCTCGGCATTCCGCGCCGGAAAACAGAATTCGGTTTTTCCCAGTTATCCCGGCGGATTCAAGCCCACGCCTAATTCGCGACCGATCGTCGATGCGACACAGAAGCTTGGCCCTGACGGCAGTGTCTCGGGTGTGTGCGACGGCGGCTGTCAGGAAAAAAATATCCAGTTCGCCTATCAGGTTTCCAGCAACCAATATTTTGTACAACTCGCCATCGCTCTGGGCCGCGAACGACTTCGCGAAACGGCTTTGCTGGTCGGCATAAATCCAGTTGACACGCCGAATGCGGCGCTTCTGCAAAGGTTCTTCCCGAACGTTTTGAATACGAGTAACCCGTCTATCGCGAGCGCTATCGCCCCGCAACAATCGACCATGGTAACCGGTAAGGATATTTCACTTTACGATCTTGGGATTCAAGGTATGGGTCAGGGCTATGCGGGTCAGATGACTCCCTTTCAGATGGCGATGATCGCCGCGATCCCGGCTAACCTCGAAGGTAAGTTGATGAAGCCGCGAATCGAGTTTGACCAGCCGCCGCAGATGTTTGCACAGGTCCTCTCGCCGCAGCAGGCCGCGCAGATCCGTATGATCATGTCGACAGTGACCGAGGAACCCGGAGGAACAGGCACCGTGATCTCGGCGAAGCTTTCCGGAACAGGGATCCGTACGGGAGGCAAAACCGGAACCGCGGAGAAACTAGCCCCGCTTTACGACGAAAAGACGGGAAAATTAAAAACTGAAAAGCGTCGCCGCAGGGTCCAGGGAAAGTTGGAAGAATACGAAGTGCCGCTGATGTACGAACGGACGGACAGCTGGTTTATAACGATCGCTCCGCTCGAGAGGCCGCAGGTTGCGATCGCGGTTGTTGTCGAAGGCGGAGGCTACGGAGCTCGAACCGCGGCGCCGATCGCGGCTAATGTGATATTGAAAGCTCGTGAACTAGGACTGCTCGGCGATCAGTACAAGCCTAAGGCACAGGTACCAAAGGCAACGGCTCCGAAGTCGAGGAAACGCCGATGAGTTCTAACAATATTACCGTTCGCCGGTAGCTGTTAACCGCGGATTACGCCGATCAGGAAAATCTGACTATTTTTTTTCATCCGCGTCATCCGCGTTATCTGCGGTTAAGTTTGACAGGCATTTCGTGTGTTTCGTGTATTTCGTGGTTTTCTTTTTCTGAAGAAAACCACGAACACACACGAAACACACGAAACAAGAACCAAGACTTTGAAAAACCGAACATCATCACATTTTTTCATCCTCGTGCTGATAGCCGTCGTGACGGCGATCTCGCACTATTCCATTTATTACGGCGGGCTGATACGCGGATATGAAACTTCGTCGATCACAGCCTTTCGCAATATCGGATTGCTGTGTATCCTCGCCGCGCTTCCGATCTTTCTGAAAAAGTTTGCGAAGTATCAGGGAAACTGGACGCTCTACACGGCCGCAGTTTTGCTCTTTTCGGTCGGGCTAACCGTGCAGTATCGGCTATTCAGCGATCCGGAATATATCTCTCGAAAA
>JBBKXD010000093.1:0-12130 GCA_037969295.1 Pyrinomonadaceae bacterium
GGCGAGACTTTCGACATCCACGCGGGTGGAATGGATCTGCAGTTTCCGCATCACGAGAACGAGATCGCTCAATCGGAAGGCGCGACCGGAAAGCAATTTGCGCGTTACTGGATCCACAGCGAGTTCCTGAAGATCGACGATGTCACGATGTCGAAATCGAAGGGCAATTTTTTTACGTTTCGCGATCTGCGCGAGCAAGGCTATTCGGCACTCGCGATACGCTATCTGCTGCTGAGTGTGCCGACGCGAAAACAATTGAACTTTACGTTCGAAGGATTACAGGGTGCAGAATCGACCGTCGAACGTCTCCGGAATTTTCGCGCGCTCGTCAGTGACGCGAACGCGGACGAGGGCTCGAATCGGGAAGTTGCGGCGTGCGTCGAGAAGGCCCTGACCAGCTTCAAAGCGGCGATGGATGACGACTTCAACACCGCCTCCGCACTCGCCGCGATTCACGATATGGTCCGCGAGATAAATATCGTTCTCGCGGGTGAAGGACTACTGTCCAAAGATCGGGAGGCTGTGCTGGACGCGATCGCCAAGTTCGATTCAGTACTCGGGATCTTCGGGAAACACGACGACACCGGTCTCGATGCAGAGATCGAAGCTTTGGTCGAAGAACGTCAGGAAGCTCGTCGTCAACGCGACTTCGCACGTTCGGACGAGATCCGCGATCTGCTCGCTGAAAAAGGAATTGTCCTCGAAGACACGAAGGACGGCGTGCGATGGAAGCGAAAATAACGCGCTATCGAAGGCCTGCCGGTACACGCCTGAACTGGATTAGAAACGACGTTTGGGCACCGGTTTCTATCGACTGCACATCCTCCACCTCATAACCACGCGCTTCAATATCCGTGACCGGCGTCCCAAGTCCCGGGGCCATAGATGCAACGCCCGACACTTTTGGCGGCGTTTGTTTTCGGAAAGCGATCCAGAACTTCTCATCGCTTATTTCGTCGAGGCGAACGCTCGCAACGTCAGTGAAACCGCGCGGCAGAAAATATGCCGGGTCGTTGGGAATCCCATCTAATCCTGTAACAAGAAACACCGAGTAGTTTGGTATCTGCCGCGTTGCGAACCAGAGATGGTAAGCAGCAAGATCCTCAAAGGCGTAAAGTCGCTTCGGCCCCGAAGAATTAGGCGGAGCAAGCACCCACTCATCCGCAATCCGCTCCCACGCGCACCACACGTGTTCGGGTTGCGGCGTACGAACACGAACGACGAACGCCGCTAGCACCAGAAGCAACGTCAATCCCAACAAAGCGTACCTGACCGGCTTGCTTGCGACCGAGCTCAGAAAGATGCCGGTAAGGATCGCCATGGGTGCAAACACGATAATCAGATGTCGGGAGCCCCAGATCGAAACAGGGGCAAGCCAACTGAACCCCAACGTGAGGACGATGGGTACCGCGACAAACACTCCCAGCAGGTAAAATGCCCTCTTCTCGTCATCGCGTTCCCGATCCATTAACATGAGAAGCTTCGCCGTCGCAATGATCAACAGCAGAGGAATTGTGATGTACAGAATTGTCGATAGATCCGCACTGCTTTGTTGGTAGTAGACCGGCTCGATCGTATCGAAAACAAAGTCAAAGACCTCACGCAAGCCGGGTCGCGCCATCCAACCGATATTCTGCGTCAAATCTGCGCCGGCGCTCGCCGCCTTCAGAACCGCAAAGATCCATGGGAGGAATACGGCGAGAGCGATGCCGAACATGATCAACACGTGCCTTATCTTCACCCGCTGGAATACAAAGATCGCCGTCACCTCAGCCGCGATAACAAACCAGCCAAAGTAGTGCGTGTAGATCATGAGGACGTTGACCAGCGTCAGCAGCCATATATTTTTTCCGCGGAAATAGAACCTGGCGAACAGCCAGGCCGAGACGACCGAGAAAAAAAGCAGTGGTGCGTACATTCGCACTTCCTGCGCGTATTTGATCAGCGAGCCATTCACCGCAAAAAACAACAGGGCGATCAGCATTGCCGGTGTTTTCAGCTTCAGTTCCCGGCAGAGATAGACGAATGGGAAAACCGCGAGGGTCGAAAACAGGACAGGAAACAGTCTGAGCCAGAGCAGACTTTCACCGCCAATGCCGATCCAAATCTTTAGCAGAATATAAAAAAGTGGTGGGTGGATCAGGTCCTGGGCAACAAACCAGAAGAGCGACTTCCATGAGTGCTCGGCGGCGTGGACGCTGAAGATCTCGTCAAACCAGAGGCACGAATCCGTCAGGTGCCACATCCGGATGAGGACGTAAACCAGGCACAACGCAATCGCGAGAACCGTGAATGTTCGCCGATCCTGAAGCATTGGATAGTAATTATTGATTACGAGTTATGGAATTACGAATTAAGCAACTACAAAATTAGATAGCAAAGGATGTTATAGACGTACGCCGTCGCATAGCCGACCGTCCATGCTGGTGTAAAAAAGCTTCACGTCCTTGAACGTATCCGTATCGCGGCAGTATGAGATGCAGTGGTCAAATGGTTTCGAATAGATATGAATGCTGACCGCCCGATCGTCGTATTCGGGCAGATTCAGGATTTGATGGATCGGCTCTTCCAGCTCCACTTTTGCGGCGAGACATTCGGCGAGTTCAAAAGTATCAGTCTCCCGCAGCTTGCAAAAACCGGTCGACTCGTCAATCGTCTCGACCGCAAAATTCTGTCCCTTCAAACGCCCGATCGGGACCGTCATCCAGCACCGCTGTTCGCAGTGATTGTGAACACGCGATACCTGTCCCGGCTCCCAGCAGATCGCCATCATCTCAAACCGATCATCCTTAAAAATGAGATTCCGCGTATAAAACTCGGAACTCCAGAACAAATACTTTTGGATCGAGTCGACCTCGACAGGGTGCCGGTTGAGATAATCGTAAACCGGCTCACAGACAAATTGAGCGTCGGGAATTTCACGAAGGCCCCGTACTAAGTTGTCGATGGAAACTCTATTCATTGAGCGACAGACCAGAGATTAGCCACAGAGCACACAGAGTTAATTAGCAACGCGCCTCACACCATCAACCAGGCGCTTTTCACCGAAGTTTATGATCAAACCTCGTTTTAGTCCAGTCACTTTGAGATATGAGAGTAACTGAGCGAAAACGACTTCATGAATTCGAGAGACGGACTTCAGCTCAATCACTACCTCTTTTTCGACGATCAGATCGATTCGTTGACCCTTAATGATTTGTCCTTTGTAGAACACGTCGACCCCGACTTGACGTTGAAAGTCCAAACCGCGGAGCGACAACTCGTAACATAAGGCATTTTCGTAAATCGATTCGATAAGACCTGGGCCAATGGTCTTATGAACTTCGATTGCTGCGCCGATAATCCGGCCAGAAAGAGGATCTGGTTCGAATGGAGTGGGAGATTCCATACTTTGTTTTCAAAAAATGCTTAAGATTTCTCTGTGAGCTCTGTGGCTAATCTTCCTGTGCTTTCTTCAAGAAGTCAACGAACTCCTTCGAATCGCGAGTAAGGCCCGGGAATATCGCGACCGGCTGACCATCCGCATCGAACACCGCGTAAAACGGGAGGGCGACGGTCTGGAAAGTGTCTTGTTGAAACTGCTGCTGGCGTTCGTACACTTCGCCTTCCCCGTCGGTATAAAGGCTCACGAGCACAAACTTCTCCATCTCTGCACGGACCTCAGGCAGGACGAACAAATTAGCTTCCATCCAGCGGCAGTTCGTGCATGTATAGCCGGTGAAGTCGACAAATACTTTGCGATTTTCCGCCTTCGCTCTCTCCAGAGCTCCCTTGAAATCGTTTGTCATCCAGGCGAGCTCTTCGTCCGGATTGCCGAGAACATTGAATACAGACTTAGAATTTTTCGGTGGAAGGAACGATTCGAGCTCGCCGAGCTTTCGACCGAGAACGCCCGTTGTAAGATAAATGCAGAGTCCGAAAAAGAGAGCGGCGAACATTGCTCGCAAGGGCGTGATCTTTCTCACCGGAGAGTCGTGGCGAAACTTATAAAAACCGAGTATATAGGTCACGATGCCAATTCCGATCACAACCCAAATGATCAGTACCAGCTCACGAGTGAATACCTTTCCATAGTTCAGCACGCCGGATTCGTTCAGTCCGGCTCCCCAGACGAGATCCACATTCGACAGAAACTTCATAGCCGCCGCGATCTCGAGAAAGCCCATGACGATTTTGACAGAATTCAACCAGCTGCCCGAACGCGGCAACGAATGCAGCAGGCGAGGTGCAACTGCGAGGACGAAAAATGGCAGGGCGAAGACGAACGAGAACACAAGCATCCCTAGCAGCGGCATCTTCCAATCGCCTTGTGCGGTCGAAACAAGAAGGCTTCCGATAAACGGCGAAGTGCATGTAAACGATGTCAGCGTGAAGGTTAAGCCCATCAGCAGAGCGCCAATATACGCACTTCCCTTTCCTTCCTTTGTACGCGTGATCGAATCGAGTTTGGTCAGCAGGCTGGACGGAATTGAGATCTCATAGAATCCGAAGAGGTTGAATGCGAAGAAAAGAAACAGCGAACCGATAAAGAGGTTGACCCAGGGGTTGGCGGCGAACAGATTGATGCCGGCGGCTCCGAATAAGACGGCGAGCAGCATTCCGAGCAGCGAAAATGTCGCGATGATGCCGACCGAGTAGACGGTCGCAAGCTTGATGGTGCGTTTATGATCGCCGTCCGAGTGCTTCATGAAATACGAAACGGTGATCGGGATCATCGGAAACACGCACGGCGTTAATAAGGATATCGCTCCGAATGTGACAGCAAGCCAGATGAAGGACCAAAGGTCAGTTTCTTGGTTCGTTGTTCGAAGTTCGTAGCTCGGGGCACTCTGGCTGGAAACTGGCGACTGGGAACTGGAAACTGGTTTCTTAGCGTCTTCTTCGCCGTCAACCGAAACACGTTTCGTACGAGGAGGAAGACAAAACGTGTCATTGCACAGCTGAAAGCGGACATCGATAGCGACTTCATCCGCGGCAATATTGGCAAGCGCTGTCAAAGCCAGGGTAAACGTCGCCTCGTTCTCGAAGTATCTCGTTTCAAGCGGCTTGCCGTCGATAATGAAAAGCGGATCAGGCTTGCTTATCGGACTCGGAGAGGTCACGTCCAGTAATTCAAACGGACTACCCTCCGTGATCTTGATTGTTGTTGGAATCGGTCCGCCCGCCGGTTGATCCAACGCATACAAGTGCCATCCGGGTTCGATCTTTACATTCAACTTAACAGAAGTTTTATCGCCCGAGCTGAGCGGCTCGTCCACAGGATGCGGGGCCAAGCTCCACTTCGTCGGATTTTGCCCGGAGGCGACAATCGGAATAGCGAGCAAAATCAGAATTAGATTGAGGTAAAAAGTTCGCATCGACGTCAACAATTTATCATACGGGGTCATCGCGGTAACAGTTTCCCGTCTGCGAATCGAGTTTGATGCGTTCCTTGCCGCAAAAACTGCTTTTTTGCACAAATTATCATGGCTCGCTTATAATTATCCCTTTATACTAGACAAGTATTTCAGCCCGTAGCGGTACGGAGGATTGATTTTGGCAAAAACTGCAACAAGCCGGAAAACGGAAACAAAAACTACGGCGTCATCCGGCAACAACTCAAAAACGGCGACTGCGAAGAACGGTAACGTTGATTTTGGACTAGTCGAAACGGCCAAGGCCGAATATGCGAAGCGTCGCAAATCCCAGCTCGCAGCCATAAAAAAGACGGACAAAAAACTCCTTCGCGCGATGCTCTATCAGATGGTGCTCGGACGCCGCTTCGAAGAAAAGTGCGCCGAAGTCTATCGCATGGGCAAGATCGGCGGCTTTTGCCATCTCTACATCGGCCAGGAAGCGATCGCCGTCGGATCGATGATGGCACTCGAAAAGACCGACATGGTGATCACCGCGTATCGAGATCACGTCCAGGCGATGGTCAAAGGAATCTCGCCCGAATCCGTCATGGCGGAGCTTTACGGCAAAGAAGGCGGCTGCGTAAAAGGCAAGGGCGGTTCAATGCACATGTTCTCGAAGGAACATGAGTTCTACGGCGGACACGGGATCGTCGGCGGACAGATCGGTGTCGGCACCGGGATGGCATACGCCGCGAAGTACAAAAAGACGGGACAGGTCACTCTGTGTTTCTTTGGAGAAGCCGCGGTCAATCAGGGTATGTTTCACGAATCGCTCAACATGGCCCAGCTCTGGAAACTGCCGATCGTTTACATCTGCGAGAACAATCAGTACGGAATGGGCACGTCGCAGGAACGTGCGATGAGCACACGGAACATCGCGAAAAAGGCCGAAGCGTTCGAAATGGCGAACGAGTTCGTCGACGGTATGGACGTCATGGCGGTCCGCGATGCTTCGCTTCGTGCGATCGAACGCGCTCGGAAAAAGAGTGAACCGACGCTGCTCGAGATACGAGCTTACCGCTTTATGGGCCACTCGATGTCCGACCCCGGAAATTATAGGACCCGTGAAGAGATCACAAAATATCAGGAACGGGATCCGATAGTACTCTTCAAGGACACCTTGAAAGAGGCAAAGATTTTGAGTGAGAAAGAATTTGAAAAGATCGAGCAGGAAGCGGCCGCAGCGGTCGAAGCGGCGATAAAGTTCGCAGATGAAAGCCCGCTTCCGAATGAAAGCGAGTTGTTTACCGACGTTCTAGCGTAGGGGTCGGTGGTCGATGTCAGTGGCTCCCCGTTAAGCTCGCGGTCTGAGACCGCGAATCACAATCGGCGGTCAGAGACCGCCAGCTTAACGACGAAATAATCTTATATGGCAGTTCTAACCATTCGCGACGCTCTGAACCAGGCATTGCGTGAAGAAATATTACGAGACGAAAATGTTTTCATAATGGGCGAGGAAGTCGCCGAATATGACGGCGCGTACAAGGTCACTCGCGGACTCTGGAAAGAGTTCGGCGACAAGCGCGTCGTCGATACCCCGATCACCGAGCTTGGTTTCGCCGCCGTCGGCGTCGGTGCCGCGATGGCTGGCTTGCGTCCGGTGATCGAGTTCATGACCTGGAACTTTTCCGTTCTCGCGGCCGATCAGATCATCAACCACGCCGCGAAAATGCTTTATATGTCCGGTGGGCAATTCAAAGTGCCGATCGTTTTCCGCGGCCCGAACGGCTCCGCATATCAGGTTTCGTCGCAGCACTCGCATTCGCTCGAGGCCATGTACGCGAATTTTCCGGGCTTGAAAGTCGTCCAGCCGTCGACGGCGGCTGATGCAAAAGGCTTGCTCAAATCGTCGATCCGTGACGACAACCCGGTCATCTTCATGGAACAGGAGCGTATGTACGGTTTGAAAGGCGAAGTTCCCGAGGACGAAGATTTCACGATCCCACTCGGGGTTGCCGATGTAAAACGCGAAGGAACGGACTGCACGATCGTCGCTCGGTCGATGACCGTGCCGCTCGCATTGCAGGCAGCTGAGAAAATGCAGGAGGAGTTTGATGTCTCGGTCGAGGTCATAGATCCGCGGACGATCAAGCCGCTCGATATCGACACGATCGTAAATTCCGTGAAGAAAACTAACCGGCTCGTCATTGCCGAAGAGTCTCATTCGTTCGCATCGGTCGGAGCCGAGATCTCACATACGATCATGGAGCATGCATTCGATTATCTCGACGCTCCGGTAAAGCGCATCTCATGCGCCGAAGCTCCGATGCCCTACGCAAAGAATCTCGAAGCACTTGCGCTTCCTGATGTCGATAAGATCGTCGCGGCCGTTAAGGAAGTTTGCTATTTGTAAGTAGTGGATAGTAAATCGTGAATAGTGCTTCGCGCTGCTCACGTTTACAAGTTATTTTTACCACTGGGCACTATTCACGATTTACTATTCACGATTCACTAAAATATGGCTGAAAAATTCTTAATGCCGAAACTGTCACCCACCATGGAAGAGGGACAGATCGCTCGCTGGGTGAAGAACGAGGGCGACGCGTACGAAGCGAATGAAACTCTCGCCGAGGTCGACACCGACAAGGCGACGATGGAAATGACGGCCTTAACCGGCGGTACGCTTCTAAAGATCTTGAAGCAGGCGGGCGATACCGCCGCGCTTGGCGAGGCCATCGCGATCACCGGCAAGAAGGGTGAAGATATTTCAGCGTTGTTGAAGGAAGTTGCTTCAAATGGCGGCGGGAAGAAAGAAGGGGAGAAGGGGAGCGAGGGAGACGCGGAGGCAGGGAGACGCGGTGACGCGGAGATGGGGAGAAAGAGTGATGAAGAGAAGGCTGCTCCGGCATCTGCTCCCGAACCCGCCAGGCCTGCAAAGCCGGAATCCGAAATCCGCAATCCACAACCCAATGGCCGACTTATTGTTTCGCCGATCGCGGCGCGCATGGCAGCGGACAATGGCATCGACCTTCGAAACGTAACCGGCAGCGGCCCAAACGGACGGATCATTAAACGCGACATCGAGCAAGCGCTCGGTGGTCAGTCGTCAGTGGCCGGTGGTCAGAAAAAACAGTTCACACCCTCAACGGTCGTCGGCGCGTCCGCCTTCGGCGACGAGCCGACGTCGAAGATGCGACAGATCATCGCGAGCCGTCTAGCAGAATCGATCGGCCCGATCCCGACATTTTATTTGACGGTCGAGATCGAAATGGACAACGCACTTGCTGTCCGCAAACAGATCAACGCCACCCTCGACGACGATTCGAAGATCAGCGTCAACGACATCATTGTAAAGGCGGCGGCGATGTCGCTGATCAAACACCCGTGGGTCAACGCCTCATATCAGGACAAGACCGTTCGCTTTTACGAGCAGGCTGACATCGGCGTCGCGGTCGCAATCGACGAGGGCCTGATCACACCGGTCGTTCGCGGTGCAAACCTGAAAGGCCTGGCGGAAATTGCGACCGAGATCAAGGATCTTGCGGCGAAGGCGAAAGCGAAGAAACTTCAGCCCGAAGAATATACCGGGGCGACTTTCTCGATCAGCAACCTCGGTATGATGGGGATCAAGGAATTCACCGCGATCATCAATCCGCCCGAAGCCGCGATAATTGCGATCGGCGGTGCCAACCCAATTCCCGTCGTACGGGACGGCCAGGTCGTTGTTCGGTCGATAATGAATGTAACGATGTCCTGCGACCACCGCGTTGTGGATGGCGCAACGGGCGCGAAGTTCCTTCAAACCTTCAAACAGATGCTCGAAACACCGGCGATGATGCTGATGTGATGACACCAGCGACGAATTCCGGCAACCACATCCAGCCGTTCGTTGCACTCCTCGCGGTTCAGGCTTTCTTCGGAACACTGCCCGTGATCGGAAAGATCGTGCTCGCCGTACTGCCGCCGGTCTCACTCGTCGGATTCCGTGTCGGGATAACCGCGATCGTACTTTTGGCCTTTCAGTCCTATCGAAAAAGGCTCTGGCTTCAGAATCGCGGCGACTATGTACGGCTGGCGGTGCTCAGCCTGTTCGGCGTTGTTTTCAATCAACTGCTCTTCGTGGGCGGCCTTTCGCTGACAAAGGCGGCGAACACTTCGCTGCTTGCCGTTACTATTCCCATCTTTACGATGGTCGTCAGTGCGATCATCGGTAGCGAACGGCTGCGGTGGCTTAAAGTCCTGGGAATCCTTTTCGCGGCCGCCGGAGTAGTTTTCCTGATCGATCCGCGTAACGCGTCGTTCTCGTCGCAAACGACGACTGGCGATATCATGATCATCCTCAATTCCCTTTCCTTCGGAATTTATGTCGCTACTTCAAAGGATGTCGTCACGCGAAACGGCGCATTCCGCTCGATGATGTGGGTTTTCATTTTCGCCAGTGTGATCTGTGTTCCGCTCGGTCTGGTTTCCCTTTCCACGATCGCCTTAGGAGAGATAAGCAGCAGCGTCTGGCTTCTGGTTCTCTACATCGCGGTCGTTGCTACCGCGGTGCCGTATTTGCTCAACGCCTGGGCACTCGCACGCGTGAATCCGTCAACTCTGGCCGTATTCATTTATCTGCAGCCGCTGATCGGGTTCGCTCTGGCCGTAATTTTCCTCGGTGAAATTCTCGATTTCCGGATTAAAATCGCTGCGCTCCTTGTTTTCGCTGGCGTTTTTCTTACCACGCGGAAATCTCGTGCGAATGTGCACGTGACCGGCTAAAAGTTAAATTTTTGTAAAATGGCGCCACCATGTGAAACCGTGCGAACGACGCTGTCGTAGTCAGTCCTATGCCGACCAATATTATCCAAACGGTTAACGACGCAGACGGCTCTGTGACCTTGCGTGTCGAAGGTGACATGTTGCTCGATGATGCTCTGCTTCTCGAGAAGATCGCGGTCGGAATGCGGGGCGATAATTTTCGCGACGTCGTGATCGACCTTGCCGATCTCGATTTTCTGGACAGCGAATCGGCACCTGTGCTGAAACGCCTCGTGGAAAACGGCTTCAGGATCGACGGCATGGAACTTTTTCTTCAATCCGCGATCAACTCAGCCGAACGAAAGGCCCAAAGCTGACGGCGAATTGCAATTCATACACAAGTCGCCTTTCTGTCTAAAACGATATAAATTGTTACGAATGAAAGCTCGTGAGATAGCTGAATTTGTCGGCGGAGAACTGCGTGGCGATGGTGATGTTGAGATCACTTCCGTCGCCGGCCTGACGAGAGCGATCGCAGGACAAGTCGCGTTCGTTGAGAAAGACATCGAGCATCCGGAAACGGCTGCCTCGTGTCTGATCGGACCGATCAGTCTTAAAGTCCCGAACTCGGATCACACCACCGTGATCGCGGTGGCGAATCCCAGATTTGCCTTCGCCCGAATTGCGGCCGTTTTGCATCCGCCAAAACGTCGCGAACCTGAATTGCACTCAACCGCTGTGATCTCAAAAACCGCGCGTATTGGTGAGCACGTTTTTATCGGTGCCTTCACATGCATCGGCGACGAAGCCACGATCGGCGAAGGAACGCAGCTTCGGGCCGGAGTAAAGATAGGCGAAAACGTTAAGGTCGGACGAAACTGCATACTTCATCCCAATGTTTTCATCGAAGACGGCTGTTCGATCGGCGACAATGTCGTGCTGCATGCCGGTGTCGTAATAGGTGCCGACGGGTTTGGGTACGTACGGGACGCTCCCAACACCCCGTCAGCCGAAGCGACTGCCACCCCTCCTCAGGTAGGAGGGGAGTATATTAAGTTTCCCCAGATCGGAACAGTCGTAATCGAAGACAATGTCGAGATCGGCGCAAACACGTGCGTTGATCGCGGAGCGCTTGGCGAAACGCGGATCGGCGCGGGTACGAAGATCGACAATCTTGTTCAGGTCGGGCACAACGTACAGATCGGCAAGCGATGCGTCATCGCCGCGCAGACGGGGATCTCCGGCAGCACAGTAATCGAAGATGACTGCGTTATCGGCGGCCAGGTCGGATTCGGCGATCATGCTCGCGTGAAAAGCGGAGCGATCATCGGATCGCAGGCCGGTGTTCTTCCTGGAAAGATCGTGCGGCCCGGTGTTTGGTGGGGTACTCCTGTCCAGCCGCTTGACGAGTTTAAGCGTCAAAACGCACATCTAAAGGGCCTCGGACGTTTGAAATCAGATGTCCGAGAATTGAAAAGAAAACTTGGTCAAGGTTCTGACGACTAAGTAATCTAATCCGATCCCCGCCACAACTGCCATTTCTCATCCCGTCGGTTTAGGTCTATACTCACGCCACATCCCTACTAGAAAATGTAAACCGCGCATCCAAAGCGCAACTAAAACTCTGCGAATCAAAACGTTAGAGAAGGAGAATTCTCGATGAAGATAAAGCTATTAGCTTTTTTCGTGATCTGTTTCGCCCTGACCGCATGTCAGGCTCCGGGACCCCAATCCAGTAATTCCGCCGGAGCGAATTCCGCACCAGCAAACACTGCGAAAACCGACGGAACCAAAACATCCGCTGCGTCTGACATGAAGGGTCTCGCGGCTAAGATCGTAAACCAGAGCGCAGCGGTCAAAGAGGGCGAGATCGTCCTCATCAGTGGCTCTGTCCGTGACATGGACCTGCTCGAAAACATCGTCACTGAAGTGCAGAAGGCCGGCGGCGACCCGCTCCTCAGTATTAACAGTGAAAAGATGACCGAGCGCTCTTACAAGGACGTACCCGAGAAGTTCGATAGCCGGGAACCAAAGCTGGGAATGGCGTTGGC
>JBBKXD010000094.1:0-9480 GCA_037969295.1 Pyrinomonadaceae bacterium
GTCAGTGGTCAGTGGTCCGTAGTAGTCGGAAGTCAGTGGTCGGTGGTCAGTGGTCAGTGGTCAGTTGGCGGTGGTTATTGGGGCTTTTACGAACCGGCCTTTAGCCATTCGATCGCGGCGTTCTCGTCTTTGAATACAACGACCTGGTTTTCGAGCTTCGCGGCAAGCATCTCTCCGAAATGTTTTCCGATTTCGAACAACTCGTCCGTGTCGCAGAGTAATGCGATCCGGCTGTCACCCAGTCGCCGCCGCACTGACTGAAAGATCACCCTGATCGCGCTCAGATCAGCCGCGTCCAGAACAGTAACCTTCAGGCCCCGATAGTCTATCAGCACACCGAGGCCGGGTTGCCAGTGGGGTCCGGTAAAAATGTCGGAGAGAAATTTTGCCTCGTCTTCGAGCGAGAATTCGTCCCATTCCCACGCGCGAACAAAACTGCCGCTTTGATCCAATTCGACTTTCCACTGCATAGGTCTTGGGATAGTGAATAGTGAAGAGTGAATGGTAAATAGGTAGTAGAAGAAGTCTCGATCGCGACTCATCACTCATCACTCATCACCTTCTACAAACAGCTCCACTGGCCCCCCACCACCATCGCGGGAGCTCCCGATCCCCCGGCCTGACAGGGCGTTGTCGAGCGGCGGCAATTCATGCAAAAGACCATCGACCCGTTCGACCTGCCGGCAGGTAGGGAAGACGCAGGAAAGGACGGCATCTGGACAGGCGCTCCGAACTCGACATCGGTTCCGAAAAAGGTGGGATGTCCCTTTACCTGACCCTCGCTGGGTTGGCCGGTCATAAAGACGACAGTTGCCTTATCGAAATTGTTCTTTTCCGCTCCGAGGCACCCGAGTATGTACCCGTCATAACAAAATCGGTCGCCCGTAGAATATACCCGCACGCGTTCGTCGGCGCGAAAGGTACGCGGACCGTAGAGGCTTCCCGTGGATACAAGGGTTCGTCGTGCCTTGAAGATGATCGGATCACCGAAAATGGAATTGACGATGGTTATGGGATACGACAGGTCGCCGGCCTGCGGGTTGTTCACTTCGTTATAGACGATCGAGTTCGTCATATTCTCACACTGCGATCCGATGATCGTCGTCGGACCGCTGTCGAGGATGTTAATGAACGTTCCGCCGAGGGCGCCCGGAAAACCGCCGGCGAACGTATCCTGGATCAGCGCGGCGCCGACCCGCTCGAGGTGTATCGCGTTCGCGTTCTGGTTCGGCCCTCGCGGCGGAGTAATGAAGAGCGAGCCTTCGATCTTCCAGTCGGTGTTGCGCATATTCACATACACGCCGGCGTCCCGGTTGTAGATGAACCGGCAGCCGTTGATCTTCACATAATCGAATTGCCAGTTTAGGTTCGTCTGCGGCAGGCCCTGGGCGCTTATTCCGCGATTGAAGTTATTGAACGTGACACGATCGAAATGAAATCCCTGCGATGAAGTGTAAGCGCCGATAGCTTCGACGCCGCTGGTTCCGTTGTTACTTTGCGCGTAGAGTTCGATATCGCGGATCGTCACATGCTCAACACACTCACCGACGCGGAAAAGCGCGGTGTTAGATCCCGCGAGGGTGATGCGGCTTGGGTTTTTTCGCGGGACGTCGCTCGTCGACGCCATCGAGTGCAGGCCGTTGGTTCCATGGATGATGATGCCTGAGGGAAGTGCGATCGGGCCCTTGACGAGGTAATCGCCGTCCGGCACCGTCAGCGTGCCGCCGTTGTTTGACGCGATCACCGCCATCGCACTGCGGAAAGCGTTCGTATCGTCGGTGCGCCCGTCGCCGACGGCGCCGAAATCGCGAATGTTGTAAAAGCCCCGCTGTCGATCATCGCGGCTGGCGTACCAATCGTACGTCACCGGAGGGCCGCCCGGAATAGCAAGCGTCACCCTGTAGCGTTCGTCCTCGCCGCGAAAACACCATTTGTAATCGGCGGCGCTGGCCCGCATCGTCGCGCTCGTTCCTGCAGCATTCTGAACAAGTGTCGAGGCCGATCCATCACACGCGGTCAGTCGGAGCGGTGTTTTCGTATCGAGATCGGTAATCGTGATGACGGTCGAGGGCGGGACGTACCGGACCGCGCAGGTCGGCTGCCGCTGCGCGGTAGGGACGTCGACAATGATGTTGTAGCCTTCGATTTTGTTTTGTGCACATATGGCGAACGCCGACGCGAGCACCGCGAGGGTAGCGAGAATTACCTTGTTCATTTCTTGATTATCGCTTAATCGGCAGGATTTTGTCATTGGGCGGCGAGACGCTAGGGAAACAGAGTAGGAATGTCGCCGGCTCTTGCAGGTGGTACAAGTCCGAAGTGCTCATACGCGAGCCGCGTCGCGAGTCGGCCGCGAGGTGTGCGGTTGAGAAATCCGATCTGCAGTAAATAAGGCTCGATCATCTCTTCGATGGAATCTTTTTCTTCGTGCAGCGAGGCGGCGAGTGTTCCCAATCCCACGGGTCCACCGTCAAATTTCTCGATGATCGTCATCAGAAACTTACGGTCCATCTCGTCGAGGCCGTAGGTGTCGACCTCCATACGGTTCAGGGCATCGCCAGCCACTTCAGCAGTAATTCGACCGTCATGATCGACTTCGGCGTAGTCACGAACGCGCCGGAGAAGCCTGTTGGCGATGCGCGGAGTTCCTCGGGAGCGCCGGGCGATTTCTTGCGAGCCGGTTTTGTCGATTTCAACTTTCAGTATGCCGGCGGAGCGTTCGACGATCTGCTGCAGCTCATCGAATCCGTAAAAATTCAGATGGAAGATTATCCCAAACCGTCCGCGAAGTGGTGCGGTGATAAGACCTGGCCTCGTGGTGGCTCCGATGAGAGTGAACTTTGGTAAGTCGAGTTTTATGGAGCGAGCGGCTGTGCCCTGACCGATCATCAAGTCGAGACTGTAATCCTCCATCGCCGGGTACAGGATCTCTTCGATCGCGGGATTCAGTCGATGTATCTCGTCGATGAACAGAACATCGCCTTCTTCGAGGTTGGTCAGGATCGCGGCGAGATCTCCCGCTTTTTCGATGATCGGTCCGGCAGTCGATTTGAGTGTCGAACCCATCTCGTTGGCAACGATCGTCGAAAGCGTAGTCTTACCGACGCCAGGAGGTCCAGTGAGCAATATGTGATCGAGTGCCTCACGCCGCCGGAGAGCCGCGGTCATAAAAACGCGCAGATTGTCCTTGATCTTTTTCTGACCGATGTACTCGGCGAGAGCGGTCGGACGCAGCGTCAACTCAAGGCGCGATTCTTCCTCGTTCAAGACTTCGTTCGTGATATTGATGGCTGTGGCTTCTTTCACTTTATGGTTCTCTTTGCGTCCTTGCGACTTTGCGGGAAATAAGAGCGTCTCCCGCAAAGTCGCAAAGACGCAAAGCAAGATCAGCCAACTGATCTAAAATAACAGGCCCTTATTATAGAGCGCCATGATGTCCATCGAAAACGCGACCGTGCAATGGAGCAGCAGTCCCATCCAGATATTACCGTTTCGATAGCTGAGCCAGCCTAGAAATATGCCGGCGCCGATGGCGGCAACAGTCTCGGCGGGCGGCTTTCCGAAGTGGATCATGCAATACGGCACAGTCATCGCGAAGATCGAATAGAGCCCGAGAGCCGGCTTCAGGCTATGCACAAGAAATCCGCGAAAGAAAAATTCGAGACCGAAGAACTGTACGAAGTAGATCAATTCCCAGACAAGAAGCGTGGTGCCGATATACGGCTCGCCGTTGTAGATCTTCAGAAACGGATATTTCGCGGCGAAGCTCCCGGTAAGCGACATTAGGTAAACCAGCGGCAGCATGATCGCCATGGCCGTTACAAACAGCTTGGCAAAACCCGATTCGACGCGGAAGTTCAAACCGTAATCCGAAAGCCTTTCGCGGTAAAAATACTTGATGCAAAGGGCGGGAATTACGAAATAAAAAACCGTTACGACGGCGACCCACCAACTTAGGGCCGGAAGATTATTCGCCGATGAATGCGCGATGAAATCTCCGAAGCTCTCGAGGCACGTCCCACTGAGGAACACGGCCACACTCTCCTGATTCTTTACGTAAAAAATGCCGGTCAATCCGGCGGCGGTATACACGAGTGCGAATATCGCCTTCCGGTCGAGCAGCGAGAAATCAGTAGTGATCCGGTTGATGAGGTCGCGCATCTAGTGAATGGTGAATAGTGAATAGTGAATAGTGAATAGTGAATAGTGAATTGTGAAAGGGCAAACCCGTGGAAAAGACGTCGGGTACAGAGTCGGAATGTGCAGTCACGATTTACTATTCACGATTCACGATTAACTATTTTGCCAACTTCTGAAGTGCGCCTCGCAAAAGCTTCTGCACACTCATTTCGGCGCCTTCTTTAGCGGCGTCCTGCAACGCTTTTTCCGCGGAGTTTCGTTGATAGCCTAGATTTACAAGGGCCGACAAGGCGTCATCAAATACGGATTCGGGGTTGCCGTCTGATCCGACCGCTGATGAGGCTCCCGCCGCCGCACTTGCCGATAGCTCTCCGATCTTATCCCGAAGCTCGATCACCATCCGCTCGGCCGTTTTCTTGCCGACGCCCGGGATCGAAGTCAGCCGCACCAGATTATTTGTTCTGATCGCCGTGACGATCTCATCAGCGCTCATGCCCGAAAGCATTGTGATACCGGATTTTGCTCCGATACCCTGCACGGATATCAACTTTAAATATAGCTCGCGTTCACGTGCGGTCTTAAATCCAAAAAGCTGGAGTGCGTCTTCGCGGACGTGGGTGAAGATCCGCAGGCTGATGTCGGAGCCGATGTCACCGAGCTCATAAAAGGTCGAGAGAGGTATCGTCACCTCATACCCGACGCCGCCGACGTCGACAATTACTGTATTCGCCTCTTTCTCGAGAATTTTTCCGGACAGAAAACCGATCATCGTTTCACACGTGAAACGAGTATAGGGAGACTTAGATCAAAAGGCAAAAAGCTCTAGTTCGGTTCGCGGGATCAAACTTGCCTTGAAAGGGAATCACGATGCCGGCGCAATTCTTACGTAGAAAATTTGTTGCCGGAAAACTTTTCGGGCGGCCGTAAAAGAGTTAAGATGAAATTGCGGTGACAAGTGAAACCAAAGTCGGAAAGTCGCCGTACTTGATATAGGAAGTTCTCAAGAGGTGAAGGATATGTGTTACACCAGTCTCATTAAGCGGATAATTCCTTTTGCATTGACGTTTGCCGTGGGGCTGTTCGTCGCGAGCTTTTTTGTCTCGATCGCGTTTCCCAACCCGAGTTGGCGAAGCGGGCGACGATTCAACCGGTTTCACGAGATTCAGCGGCTCCGCGTGGAGAATGATGAGCTTCGTGAAAAGCTTCGTCAGGCGAGAATGAGCAACGAAGAACTGCGAAGGAATATCGACGATTCTGATTTCGCAATTCCGGAGGCTGTTCCGCCGGTGGATCTCGGAGATCACCATCCGCCGCCACCGCCGAGGAAACCGAAACAGCCTCGCTTCGAGATTGTGCAATAGTAGAATTTAGATCAAAGTAGACCACAGATTAATACACGGCGTGATGTGTGTTAATCTGTGGTTTCTTCGTTTATGGACGAATCCCAAGCCCGAAAACTTATCTGCGAGATCGGCGAGTTGCTTTACGAAAGGAGCTATGTAGTTTCGTCGGACGGCAATGTCTCGATCCGTCTGGATGAGAACACGGTTCTCGCGACGCCGACCATGACCTGTAAGGGCCGGATGACCGAGGATTGCCTCGCGTTGACGGACATGGAAGGGAAGCCGCTCGGCGACAAACGAGCTTCGTCTGAGCTCGCGATGCATCTGCTGATCTATCGCGAACGGCCTGACATCAAAGCAGTTTGTCATGCCCACCCTCCGCATGGGACCGCGTTCGCCGTTGCGGGGCTGGCGATCGACAAACCCATTCTTTCAGAAGTTATTCTGACACTCGGCTGCGTGCCCCTTACCGATTACGGCACGCCCTCGACCGACGAATTGACCGAGGCAATGGAGCCGTTCGTAAAACATCACAACGCGCTCCTGATGGCGAATCACGGAGCCGTTGCGTACGGCGCAGATCTTTGGCAGGCATTCGACAGGCTCGAGACGCTCGAACATACGGCAAAGATCGCGATTCTCGCGAAAATTCTTGGAGGCGCGGTCGATCTGCCAAAGGACGCCATCGAAAAGCTCATCAACATTCGCGAAAAAGCCGGCTATTTGACCGAATCGGCCCGATGTCAGGCGTGCGGCTATCTGCACGAAACCGAGGTGAGTTGCTCGCTCGATAAATCCGCTGCCGGAGGGCTGAACGGGGGCAAGGTTTCATTTACACGGGAAGAATTGATAGACCTTTTGAGCCAGGCGGCAAAGTTGGGTTAAACTAGCAACACTTTCGAATCTATAAAAGTTTCAGGAGCAAAATTAAATGCAGGAAGCATTAGGAATGGTCGAGTGCAAAGGGCTCGTTGCGATGATCGAAGCGGCTGACGCGATGGTAAAAGCAGCGAATGTTCAGCTTGTCGGCTATGAAAAGATCGGTGCCGGATTTGTCACGGCCATCGTCCGCGGCGACGTAGCCGCTGTGAAGGCGGCGACCGACGCCGGAGCTGCGGCGGCACGACGAGTCGGTGAGCTTGTCAGCGTCCATGTCATTCCGCGTCCGCATTCGGCGGTCGATGAAACTTTACCGGTAGTAATGAAATAGTGAATCGTGAATCGTGAATCGTGAATCGTAAATGGTGGGTATCGTCCACCAGATCGAACGATTCTTGCTATTCACGATTTACGATTCACGATTCACGAACAAATGATAATTGGACGCATCTTAGGTACGGTCGTCTCGTCGCAAAAAGACGAACGCCTGCAGGGCAAGAAACTCCTCATCGTAAAGCCGATTAACCTCGACGGATCTGACCAGAGCGGCTATGTCGTCGCGGTGGATACCGTGGGTGCGGGGTTTCATGAACAAGTCATTGTTGTTGGCGGATCGAGCGCACGTATGGCAGAGGGCAATAAGGATTGCCCGGTAGATTCGGCGATCATCGGTGTTATCGACACGATTGATATCACAAAATAGAGGTACCAGTATGAGAAGCAAACTGCAGTTGATGCTTATTTTCATGTGCCTTTGCGCGCTTGGCGCTCACGGGCAGGGAATCGGCGACCGTAATCGGGCGGGCGACAGCGAAGGCCGGTATACGATCCAGGGCCGGGTGCTATTGCCGGATGGACGGCCCGCACAAAATGTTAAGGTCCATATTGAGAACCCTGACCAACCTTCACAGTCTTACTACACAAACCCGGACGGCATTTTTCAAACTGGCAGCGTACGGGCGGGGAACTTTACGATAACGGCGACCGCGGATGGCTTGCCGCCTGAGAGAGAATTCTTGATTATAGACCGCTCTGCGTCCGCCGGCCGGACCTTCAACATCTCGATTTTTCTTCGCGCAGAGGGTCAGAAAAAAGGGGACTTCTATTCCAATAACCCGCTTTTCAAGGACGTTCCAAAACCGGCGCTCGATAAGTTCAAAAAGGGCGTCGAAAGGATGGAAAAGGACGACGCTAAGGGAGCCGTGCCGCTGTTCGATGAAGCTATCGCTGCATATCCAACCTTCGCTGTGGCGTATCATCAAAAGGGGACGGCCTATTTGAAAGAGAATGACCTGGATAAGGCGCTTGAAGCTTTTGTAAAAGCCATCTCGATCAAGCCGGACTATATTGAAGCGAAGTATTCCTTCGGCTATACGCAGTACTTGAAAAAGAATTACGAGGTGGCGGCGGCCGTTTTCGAAGATGTGCTCAAGCAGGACGCAAACTTGCCGGAGGCGAGCATGTACCTCGGCATTTCGCTGTACAATCTAAAGGATGTTGACGCGGCCGAGGCCGGCCTCAAGAAAGCTGTTGCCGCAAAGGGAGGTGAAAAACTTGCCCTTGCTCATCTCTATCTCGGCCAGATCTACGCCCAGAAAAAGAAGAACGGCGAAGCGGTCACAGAGCTTGAAAAGTATCTTGAGCTTCTGCCAAAAGCTCCTAACGCCGATCGCATAAAGACCGCGATCGCAAACTTAAAAAAGCAAACCTAATGCAAATTGCCCGCGTCATCGGGACCGTCGTTTCGACTGCAAAGAACGTATCGCTCGAGGGACGAAAGTTTCTCATCGTTCAGACGCTTGATGCGGACTTGAAGGAAAAAGGAAGGCCGATGGTCGCGCTCGACGCGATCGGGGCGGGCGTCGGAGAGCTCGTTTTTTGGTGTCGTGGAAAGGAAGCGTCATTTCCGTTCAAGCGCGACGAGACGCCGACCGATTGTACGATTGTCGGAATCATCGATTCGGACGAACACGTCTTTAACGGTCAATGATGAATGGTGAATGGTGTATGGTGAATGAAGGCCGCTGGTTACTGCTTTCTTTCATTCATCATTCACCATTCACCGTTAAAATTAGAAAGACATGCTAATTGCTCGGGTACTCGGAAATGTTGTCGCCTCGCAGAAGAATCAGCGGTACGAAGGTACGCGGATCATGCTGTGCCGGCAGATTACGCCGGAGGGCGACGATATGGATTACACATGCCTCGCACTCGACTCAGTGAATGCCGGTGAAGGTGACATAGTTCTAATCGCTCAGGAAGGCTGGTCTGCGTCGACGGCGGCGACCGGCCGTCCCGGTGCGGCTATCGATTCGGCGATAGTGGGTGTAATCGATTACATCGATCTGCATCAACGCGAACGGATTTCTTCAGTGGATAGTGGATAGTTGGAAGTGAGTAGTTTTTCACTATTAACTATCTACCAACCGAGAAGGTCGCGAGAGTCAATTATGTAGGTTTAGTTCGTCGGGGCAGATACTTCAGGGATGGCGAATGTTTGTTAGCACCTATTGGAACTAACAACTATCCACTACCCACTATTCACTGGAGAAAAAGGTATGCCCGAAAGTATCACGCTGAATAAGGCGATAAAGTTTGCACTTCGAATCGTAGGCCTCTACAAATATCTCACCGAGCAGAAGCGAGAGTTCGTGATCTCGAAACAGGTTTTGCTTTCCGGGGCATTTATCGCAAAGCATGTTAAATCGGCTCTTCATGCAAGGTCGAAGGAAGGATTTTCTTCGGACATGTATATTGCTTTGCAGAAGGGCCTAGAGACCGAGCTTTGGCTGCTTCTTCTCAATGAGGCAAAGCTGATCAGCAGCGAACAGCATCGATCGCTGAACGAGGATTGCGTGGAGATGATAAAGTTGACATCATCGATCACTAAGACCTCGCACGAAAATGAGTAGTTCAGAAAACCTCGCAGATAAGCTGGCGCGATTGATCGAGTCGGAAATGAAAACGTCCGACGTTGCATCATTGTTCGCAAGTATCGAGAAGATCAATCATCGGCTTCGGAAACTCGAGGCGGCGACTGAAGTGCCTTCATCGACTTCTGACTTAGCCAAACCGCATCCCAGCCTTCAGAAATTTAGCGTCGCCGAAGCTGTGGCCG